>JAQYWP010000002.1 GCA_029379285.1 Rhizonema sp. PD38 | reverse complement strand
CTGAGGTTTTGGTTTGGGGTTTGTAGCCTCATACTGTGACTACTGACGCTTGGTATTCCAGTCAGAAAAATCTGAAATTCTTTAAAAACAAGGAGTTACAGTTTTTAACTGGTATAGCAGCGCACCCGCACATGCTGCGCCATGCGTGCGGCTATGTTTTGGCGGATCAGGGCGCGGATACACGGCTGATCCAAGACTATCTGGGGCATCGGAATATACAGCACACCGTTCGCTATACCGCGACTAATCCGGAAAGGTTCGGAAAATTGTGGAGGTGAATGTTAAGGGTTGGCGAATTTTCGTAACGAATTATTATAAATTGTCACGTTCGAAACCCTGACTCCGCCGCTTTCCCCAAACATAAAAAGGCTAGAAGCAAGCCTAAATTAGTACATATCTTAAAGCACTTCCTGTACCTAAATCTACACAAATTCTCATTTATGGAAGCTTATTGACATAAGATTGAAGCTTTCTGTATTGCTACAACGTTTACTCTGTCTATTTTTCAGACTTTTTCTTATGTCGAATTCAGGTTGTAGCAATACTTGACAGCGCTTCATAGCTTCTCTTGCTTGTTGTCTAAACTGTTTTGCTAGTTCCTGGTTGCTAGAGTACGCTTCTGAACCTTTAAGTCTAAGTTCAACCGCTTGTTTACTTAGTACAGCTTTTCCTAAATTCGTAGCGTTTTGGTTCGTACTTGCGCTGTCTACGCTTTTAACAATTACGAACGAGCAATATTATTTTCCTCCTCGTTACCAACTTTTGAAATATTGTACTTGTGTTCATACCTTAAATTTTTCTTAACACTCCTATAGCCTTTGCTTAAATTCATGCCAGTAATGTGATGAAATCACGCTATTTATCTAAAACCTAGTAGAAATACGGTAGTCAAAATGAAATGGATTGAATCATTTGCTGGGTTACTAAATACATCAGCGACAGTAGGTATTGCTGACTCTGGAGCAGCAAGTACAATAGATTTTCTGTGGTTTGAGCGCTGGAAGAAACGTATTGTCATCTTCATTAGTGCGTTTGCTTTTATTGTCTTGGGAAGTAAGCTGTTCCCAATCAATCCCTTGTTTGCTCAGGTTCCATCACAGCACAATGCGATTATCTTTGTGGCTGATGGTTTACGTCCAAGTTCGGTAAATGCAACTGAGACACCAGCACTATTTAATGTTGCTCAGACAGGGGTCAGTTTTCCCAACAGTCATTCCTTGTTCCCTACCTTCACCACTGCAAATGGTTCTGCGATCGCCACTGGGCATTATCTAGGCGATACTGGTGATTTTAGTAACACGATTTACTCAGGGTTTCCTGTCCCTAATGCAGGTAATAGCGTCACTCCCTTCTTAGAGAATGATGCCGTATTAGCCGACGTGGACAACTATTTTGGGGGTAACTATTTAAATGAGGAAACTCTATTAGCCGCAGCTCGAGAAGCAGGATTTAGTACCGCAGCAGTCGGAAAGGTCGGACCGATACTCATTCAAGATGTTTCTCAAGGCAATAGAGATTCAGGATCTGTCCCCCCACCAACCACCATTGTTATTGATGATGCAACTGGTGGCACGACTGGGGTACCACTGAACTCTGATATTTCTTCAGCGTTAACGAATTCGGGATTGCCAGTGATCGCTCCCAACCGCTCAAACAACGTCGCTGCAACTGATGCCGACCAATCAGGTAACAATGGCTTTTCCGGTACAAACACGACTCCGGGAACAACTTCTGCCAACTTTACTCAACAGCAATACTTTACCGATAGCGTGACAAAGGCAATTCTTCCCCTGTTCAAGGATCGAAATAAGCCTTTTGTCATCGTATACTGGTCACGAGATCCCGATGGCTCTCAGCACAACCAAGGAGACAGCCTTAATTCTCTCATCCCAGGAATCAACGGTCCTACCTCGAAAGCAGGCGTTCAAAATGCTGATCGCAATCTAGCCCAAATTCAAGCTGCTTTGCAGGATTTAGGGCTAGATAAAACAACTGATGTATTTGTGACAGCAGATCACGGCTTCAATACAATTAGCAAACAAAGTTCTACGAGTTACTCCACTTCACTTTCCTTTCCTGGTGTAAATTCAGGATTTCTCCCCGCAGGCTTCCTTGCTATCGACCTTGCCAACGGATTAAATCTACCTCTATACGATCCCGATCAGAATAATCAATTAGTCACTCCAGGTTCGGGCACTATTCCCCGTCCTCGCTCGGGTGACGGATTAATTGGCAAAGATCCCAGTAATCCTGTGGTTGTAGTTGCAGCTAATGGTGGGTCAGACTTAGTCTATCTACCCGGTCCTGGTAATCGCAAGGCTTTAGCCAGACGTGTCGTGGATTTGCTTTTGCAACAAGATTACGTCAGCGGTTTGTTTGTTGATCGCGCCTTAGGATCTATTCCTGGTACACTACCTCTTGGTGCAATTAACTTACAAGGATCTGCACTCACACCAACTCCAGCGATCACCGTGAACTTTCGTTCCTTTGATACTGGATGTGGTAACCCTCTTGCTTGTAGCGTTGAAGTTGCTGATACTGGTTTACAGCAAGGACAAGGTATGCACGGAACTTTTGACCGTGCAGATACTTTCAACTACATGGCAGCGATGGGGCCTGACTTTAAGCGACGTTACGTGGACTTCTCTCCAGTGAGTAATGCAGATGTTGCCGTGACGATCGCTCAAGTTCTCGGTCTCAAACCCCCAATTCCCGACAGCAATGGCACCTTAATCGGTCGGGCAATCACCGAAGCCCTCAAAAAAGGACCAAAAACGGTACCTTTCCTAGAGAGGACTGTGACATCTGAACCCGCCAACAATGGCTTGACAACAGTTCTTAAATACCAAACAGTAGGACAAACCCGCTACTTTGATGTCGCTGGTTTTCCTGGTCGAAGTACTGGTCTTTAAGTAACAATAGGTAACAACCTCAGTCCGTGCCGGAAAAGTGGAATTAAAAGTGAAGACTGCCAATAGCTAATGGTAAAAAGCAATTAGCTATTAGCCGCTAAATTTTTTCACATATCCTGCACGGATTACAATATCAGTGAAGTAAGCATTCAACCGTCAGCTTAAGAGTCACTGATACTCAACCAATGTAGAGATGCGCCATAGCACGAACAGTCGAAATTTCCGACTGAGACGGCGTTCTCAACCGTATGGGCTGATAGTCAAATCTGTTTGCATGTGAATACTTACTTTTTAATAATCATAAAATATGTAAAAAGTCAAGTTTATACTATAAAAACTTATATTTCTTTAAAGTGTGGAATAAAAGAATGGCATTGATACAGGGGCGTTCTGGTATTGATTCAGCTGTTGGTTGTAACTGTTGTACTCTTAATCAAACCGAAGTTATTCGGACAAGGCAGAAAACACAGACCCTATGGATGACGATAGGCTTACTGGGTGGCTTTTTCGTGATGGAATCAAGCATCGGTCTCTGGAGCCACAGTTTATCTCTTCTGGCAGATGCAGAACACTTATTTTCTGATATTGCCGCCTTGGGTTTGACGCTACTTGCCAGTTATTTTGCTCAGAAACCAGCTGCGGATCGGGCTACGTTTGGATATCGTCGAGTTGAAATTTTAGCGGCTCTGGTAAATGGTCTCAGTTTACTCGCGATCGCCATCCTGATTACCTGTGAAGCCATAGGTCGATTCCAAGCACCGGAACCAGTCTTGGGTCTGCCCATGTTAATCACATCAGTCATTGGTCTAGTTGTCAATATCCTTAACATCACCTTACTTCATCAGCATAGCCACGACGATCTCAACTTGCGGGGTGCCTTCCTTCACGTAGTTGCAGATGCCATCAGTTCTCTCGGTGTCATCTTAGCGGCGATCGCAATTTATTCCTTAAATTGGTTGTGGATAGATGCAGTTGCCAGCTTCATAGTTGCTATATTAACAGGTTTGAGTGCTGTACCTTTGATTTGGGAGAGCTTGAGAATTTTAATGGAATACGCACCAAACTCCATCAACCCGACTGTTGTGGCAGCTAGCCTAAAAACATTTCCTCAAGTTGAGAGCATTGAGAAGCTGCACATCTGGACAATCACTACAGGTCAGGTCATGCTATGCGCTCATGTTAAAGTGAAATTACTTACAGTCAAAGAGCAAGAACGGTTACTGAAGCAGTTACAATCTCATCTAAATCAAGAATTTGGCATACCCGAATCGATTTTACAGTTAACAAACTGTAATGACAGAGAGCTTCTTACCCTACATCCTCTATTTAATCAGGATTTAGTCTCGTTATTGTCCAGCCAATACAAAGCTGATTAATATTCCAGCGACAGCAACAAGCAGATGGGACAACAAGCGATTGTCTATACTGAATGCTTGCTACGCTTCGCCAATGGACTTTAAGATCAACGGCGTGCGATGACCTTAATAGTTCAAAATGTTCTGGAGTTTGATCAGTTTATGAACTTAAGACTATATTTGCTAAGACATGGAGAAACGACTTATAGCCGTACAGGAGGCTATTGTGGCGATCTCGATCCAGAATTGACACCTGAAGGCTCTGCTATGGCAAAGGCATTTGCAGACGCTTACCATTCCATACCTTGGACGGCTGTATATACCAGCCCCATGAAAAGAACGATCGCCACAGCCAAACCTCTGTGCGATGCCATCGGAATGGAAATGCAAGTGCGTCCGGGACTTCGAGAAATTAAGTATGGCGAGTGGGAAGGGAAAACACTTGAGTTTGTCCAACAACACTATGCAGATGAATATATCCACTGGTTGAGCGAACCAGCTTGGAATCCTCCCACTCATGGAGAAACATCCGTACAAGTTGCCAGTCGTGCAACACTCGTTATCGGCGAAATTGTTGAGAAACATCTGACGGGTCATGTCTTGGTTGTTTCTCACAAGGCAACTCTGAGAATTATCCTATGTAGCCTTTTAGGTATTGATTTGGGACGTTACCGCGATCACATTAATATCCTGGTTGCGTCTGTCAGTATTGTCAAGTTTGCGACATATGGTCCTTTACTAGAAGTTCTGGGCGATGCCGCCAAGGGCGGCTTGCCCCTTCGGGCTCGCCATCACTTACCCGAACATCTACTTGCTTTACCAGGAAGCTGACATAGTTCGCCTTTTCTAATTCACAACTTAATAGGTAGTACAAATAACAGTTAAGTCAAAAAATTTAGCTGTATTTTTTACAGATATAAGTTCAGCATATTTGTTTAAATAAGGAGTAATCCACATCTCCTTAGCAATGTTTACTAACAGGACAGATTATAACTGGCTCCATAAAAAGAAATTCGCAATAAAATCTGAATAACGAATGACGAATTACCCATGCTGCCTGACATAGATCGACTCTCCCTTGCTGAACAAGTTGCCCAGATGATAGTCGTCCGCGCTTCTGGTTTCTTGTTTGATCACCAAATCCAGTATCCGGATTGGGAACCGCCATTAGCAAAACTCCAACACTGGGTGCAAGATTTGGGCGTTGGTGGCGTAATTTTACTAGGGGCTAGTGCTGGGGAGTTAGCGATAAGAACACAACAATTACAAAGCTGGGCAACAATTCCTCTGCTGATTGCGGCTGATATTGAAGAAGGTGTGGGACAGCGCTTTGCAGGGGCAACTTGGTTCCCGCCACCAATGGCACTCAGCACAATTTTTCGCGTAAATGAAAAGTTAGGTTTACACTACGCAGAACAACTCGGGGCAATCACTGCAAAAGAGAGTCTTGCAATTGGGCTTAACTGGGTTCTTGCCCCTGTTGTGGATGTGAATAACAATCCTGACAACCCAGTCATCAACGTGCGTGCGTTTGGAGAAACTCCTCATGAGGTGAGTCAGCTTAGTTGCGCTTTTATCAAAGGTGCGAAAACCTATCCTGTCTTAACAACAGCAAAACATTTTCCCGGACACGGCGATACTAGTATTGATTCTCATCTCGATTTGCCAACGATTCCCCACTCAGCCAACCGACTGGCATCTGTGGAACTGCCTCCGTTTGCAGCCGCGATCGCCTCAGGTGTCGATACAGTTATGAGTGCTCATCTGATTATTCAAGGTTGGGACGCAGAACTACCGGCAACCCTTTCTCAAAAGATAATAACAGGGCAGTTGCGACAAAAACTTGGATTTTCAGGCTTGATCACCACAGATGCGCTGGTGATGGGTGCCATTGCCAACCGTTACGGTGCAAACCAAGCTCCTGTTATGGCAGTGGAAGCTGGTGCCGATATTTTACTGATGCCTCTCGATCCAGTCGGGGCAATTCAAGCAGTGTGTGAAGCCGTAGAGAGCGATCATATTCCGCGATCGCGTATTCGTGAGTCTGTCCTCCGTATTTGGCAAGCTAAGACTAAAGCCTCTCAAAGCCAAGTTAATCCCACCAATCTCATATATGACTTATCACAAAATGAAGCCTCTACCGTAGCTACTGAAATCTTGCAACACAGTCAAATAATTCATGGTTCCGTCCCCCTCTTATCAGAAAAACTAATAAATGACATAAAAATTGATAATCATTCAGTAACCCGTTCGCATAATTTGATTGTGGTTGATAACTTACTAAAGTGTGACTTTTTGGACCATCTTTCACCAGCAATCGCACTGCCAACGCAAATGGGATATACAACTCAAATCATTGATTGTCATACCCAAACCAGTCCCACACTTTTATCCAAGCCTTCAACTCTGCTACAGATGTTTATCCGAGGTAATCCATTTCGCGGTAGTGCCAAACTGACTCAAACATCTGAGGATTTGTTTAAGAAACTATTAATAGACGGTAATCTACAAGCTTTATTATTGTACGGTAGTCCTTATATTTTGCAGCAGTTTATACCATTTTTGCCAGCAAATATACCCTGCGTCTTTTCCTACGGACAGATGCCAGCATCTCAAGAGACTGCATTACGGACATTATTTGGCAAGTAGTTAACCTGTATAAGAAGTACTTCCTATGCGGATAAAATTCAAGGCATCATACTACAAATCACCCAATCATGCAAGGAGGTTCAATCCGCTAACCAGTTTTGTTGACATGAAATACAATTTATTCTAATGTCAAAGTTTGTTGATAAACTTAACATTTCTTCATATAATTTGAGGGTACATAGCGTCAAAATGTAAACAGTTCCGTATAGCAAACTACCAAAATCCAGCAACAAGTTTATTTCTGTTCGTGTTAGTTCCTATTTGGTATTGGGAATACTACTTAAGTGTTAATTTGTGAGTAAAAAACCATGAGTGTGAATACGGTGCCTTCTATAAATTTCTACTCTTTAGACGTCATTCAAGAAGAAGCGCGTCAACTCGTTCAAAAAGGGGTGGTTAGCCGCCAGCAGCCAATCTATACCCTTTGTCAATACATTCCAGCAAGAGAATGGGTTTGTGTTGAATATGAATTAGAGAAGTGCGATTTTTTACTACGCGATCGGATTGCCGATCTTATTGGTCGAGAGCAATGGGATAATGACTAATTAGTTTTTGAGCAAAGATTTTGGGTTAGAAGATTGTCTTGGATGTATGAATGAAGAAAAAAAGTTTCTCACCATAAGAGTGAGAAATCATCTCTGCTTGTCATAAGTAAGCCTCTAGCTCTCAACGGTTAGCAGTCAGCGATGAATAGAGTTGTGAAAAATTTCAGACCTACTGTCTAACCCTTGTAAAATGTATGCTAATAGTTTGAAACTGTAGACGAATTGCTTAATTAGTAGGGTTCAGTTAAGATTTTTCCGGCGAACACTTGCTGCGGAACACCTGCAAAAATTACCTTAAAGAAGAGTTTATCAGAGAATATAGCCCCTTTTTTGAGGGATCTACCCCCGTACTTTAGTTACTAAAATTGACGGGAGAAGCTTTGCTTGGAAGTATCTTCGCCAATAAATTGAACTGTGTTGTACTTTAATCGATTCTTGTCAATACAAAATCTCAAACGCAATATATCTCTATAAGACCCGATGTGTAACTATTTGCCTGAGCTTTTTTAACAGCAGTTGCACATCTGGTCTCACAATGGTTCGTGAGTTGACCAAACTAGTAATTGTGAACAAGTCTAAATGAATGTAAAAAGTTACGAAGCGTTTCTTCAAACCGCGTAGTAACAACGTTTAGAATCCTCCCTTGCTGTCTTCCGGAGTTAATTGTCAATAGTTACTCTGCCTGTTCTAAAAATTGGTTGATATCTTCAACTAAGCGAGTCAGTTCAGCTTCTGTCGTCAAGCGGATATTCAGATCGCGGATGGTAAGTAAGACTTTAGCCGCAAACGGAGTCGGCCAGATATTGGGATTACAAAAAATTTCTAAAAAAACCTCGCCAGTGTAACGATATTCCATCGGTTTTTGGGGACTGGGTTTACCGCCACCAGAAGAGGTTTTAGCAGCAACAGCTTTGAGACTCTGCATCAATACATCGATTGCTGCCTTTAATTCTCGTGCAGCTTGGGGTGAAAAACTAAAAGAGACAGAACCTTCTACTAAATTCAGCGTCAGATGACTTGAGGACATAAGCTACCTATCATTTACTTCGGCGATCTTTCATAGTACAGGCGTTCTTACAGTAGGAAGTGGATTCACCATTAGGACGGTTCATCACTTAATTATGCAACGCCGCAAAATCTAGATCGCTCTTAAAAATAACACTATGTCGCTGCATCGTTCACCTTAATATTAAGATTTTTGTGCTTATTTGAGTAGAGGAACGGCAACGGTATTGGTAAATTGTTTATGCATCCGGCACTGCTGAAGAGTTATACCAATTTTAAGATGACGCTTTGTAGAATAGGCTTCAAGAATAAAATTGTCAGATAACTTGAAGCAAATTTTTTCTGGAGTGCTTTTTTCAGTGAATTTGTTGGAGACGATCGCGAGATCCTTGTACAAGTTTAGCACGCTGATACTTGAGTGCTTTGAGAAAAAACTTTAAAATATTGCTGGCAATGTACAAAGGACTTGGTAGAATTATTACCCTCGACAAAGGTAACATTATATTAAGGAGCGCTCTGGCGTCGTACATTACATGAGGAAACCGCAAGTAGCACGTTACGGGTTTTGGCGATCGCCCATCACAAGTAATTTGATAACGTCTCAAGGTATCGGATTGGGACAGATTGTTCTAGATGGTGAAGATATTTACTGGAGTGAGTCTCGACCTTCGGAAAAAGGTAGAACTGTGGTTATGCGACGCAGTGTAGATGGTTCTCCTCAAGAGATGACATCGACTGAGTTTAACGTGCGTACCCGAGTCCATGAGTACGGTGGTGGTTCTTTCCTCGTCGCCGATGGCAGTGTTTACTTTTCTAACTTTGCTGATCGACGCCTCTACCGTCAGGAGATTAGTAAAGAAGCACAACCTGTCACACCTGTTGCATCCATGCAATATGCTAACGGTGTGTTTGACTACCAACGGCAGCGAATTATTTGTGTATGTGAAGATAGCACCGTTGCCGATCACGAACCAATCAATACTCTAGTGAGCATTGGATTGGAGGGAGATGGAAACCCTCTGGTGCTGGTAAAAGGAAACGACTTTTATGCCTCACCGCGCCTCAGTCACGATGGATCTCGCATAGCTTGGCTGTCTTGGAACCATCCAAATATGCCGTGGGATGGTACAGAACTGTGGGTCGGAAAATTGAACGCAGACGGTTCTGTGTCCCACAGCCAACGAGTTGCCGGTGGTGCAGATGAATCAATATTCCAACCAGAGTGGTCGCCGGATGACAACTTATATTTTATTTCCGACCGGACTGGCTGGTGGAATCTCTATCGCTGGAGAGATGAAAAGATAGAACCGCTGACTCAACTACAAGCGGAGTTTGGTGAAGCTCAGTGGATCTTGGGAACGTCCACCTATGCTTTCGAGTCAACTCACAGGATTATTTGCTCTTATACTCAGCAAGGCGCTTGGCACTTAGCCACTCTTGATACTCTCACTCTTCAACTGCAAAAATTGGAAGTGCCCTACACGGAAATTGATTGTGTCCAAGCCTCAAGAGGAAGAGTCGTGTTTCTCGGTTCTTCTGCAACCCAATCAAAAGCTATTATCCAAATGGACCTGGAGACAAAAGCACTTGAGGTGCTATGCCGCTCAACTAATGTAACAATTGATACGGGCTATATTTCAATACCTCAGGCAATAGAGTTCCCGACGTCTAATGGACAAACAGCATATGCCCTTTATTATCCACCGCAAAACTGTGACTACACTGCTCCAAAGAGCGAGAAACCTCCCTTACTAGTCAAAAGCCACGGTGGACCGACGGCAGCAGCTTCCAGTAGCCTTAACTATAGAATTCAGTACTGGACAAGTCGGGGAATAGCAGTTGTTGATGTAAATTACGGTGGTAGCACTGGATATGGGCGTGACTACCGACAGCGACTGGACGGGCAGTGGGGAATTGTCGATGTTGATGATTGCGTTTTTTGTGCGCGTTATCTGGTAGAACGAGGAGAGGTAGATGGCGATCGCCTGGCAATTTCAGGAGGTAGTGCAGGTGGATATACCACACTCTGTGCTTTGACGATGCGCGACACATTCAAAGCGGGAGCTAGCTATTATGGCGTGAGTGACTTGGAAGCCTTAGCGGGGGATACGCACAAATTCGAGTCACGGTACTTGGATCGTTTAGTAGGTCCTTACCCAGAGCAGCGAAAGCTTTATCAAGAGCGATCGCCGATTCACTTCACAGACAATCTTACCTGTCCGGTCATCTTCTTTCAAGGATTGGAAGATAAAGTTGTCCCGCCCAATCAAACTGAAGCAATGGTCAAGATCCTACGGAGTAAAGGATTGCCTGTAGCTTATGTTGCCTTTGAAGGTGAGCAGCATGGCTTTCGGAACGCCCAAAACATCAAACGCGCTTTGGATGCGGAACTCTATTTCTACTCACGAATTTTTGACTTTGAACTTGCAGAACAAGTCGAACCCGTGGAAATTGAAAATCTTTGCTGACTAATTTGTGCCATCAAAGGCAAATGAGCCTGCCGTACGACTATACATTAAGTCAATTACGTCTGGCATTGATAAAATCTAAGGTGTTGCATCTGTAATAGGCATCCTGTCATGCATCGTCACTAATTGTTATAACTTACCTTGTATTGTATAATTTCAAACCGAGATAAGTTTTTTAGAAACCGTGGCATATTGAACTGAGTCTATGAAATTGCTTTAGACATAATTTTCTTTTTTAGCATTAAATTTTTTGACATTTGTGTCACCTATTTGGCAACGTAGATGGGAGAAGTTCAAATTATTTTCCCAAACCGAAGTGGACGTTGCTGAATTAGTCACAGTTGTCATTATTCTCCTGCTCGTTGCCACCGTTGTAGCTCTGCTTTGCCGTAGGTTGCGCGTTCCTTATGTCACAGGATTAGTGTTAGCGGGCTTAGCAATCACCGAACTCTTGCCACGGCGTATTGGTTTGAATGATTCTCTAATTCTGAATATTTTTCTGCCGATTCTGGTGTTTGAGGCAGCTATCAATACTGATATGAGCCGCCTCCGCAACACGATTAAACCAATAGCCTTACTAGCAGGACCTGGGGTTTTGATTTCCTCTGGTGTGACAGCTGTGTTGCTAAAATGGGGACTAGGGCTAACTTGGACTCCGGCACTTTTGGTTGGGGTGATTTTAGCAATTACCGATACCGTTTCCGTGATTGCTGTGTTCAAGGAGGTACCAGTTCCTTCTCGTCTTGCCTCAATTATTGAGGGAGAAAGCTTATTTAACGATGGTGTGGCACTGGTTTTATTTAGCCTGATTTTGAAAGTTAATGCGGCAGGCTCAATAACAGTTCTAGAAGGATTACAAGAATTGTTTGTGGTGATTGTTGGTGGAACTGTTCTCGGAATTACTTTGGGCTATTTAAGTACAGGTTTATTTGTCCGCTCTGATGAGCCACTCAGTAGTATTTTACTAACCGTAGCTGTAGCATTGGGAGCTTATAAAATCGGGGAATCATTGAGCGTTTCCGGTGTGGTAGCTGTGGTTGTTGCTGGATTAATTGTCGGCACTATAGGGATTTCAGAAAAAGTATCAGCTTCTACTCGATTGACGTTACTTAGCTTTTGGGAGTCAATCTCTTTCGGTGTTAATAGTTTTATTTTCCTGCTCATCGGTATAGAAGTTGACTTAGGAACTTTATGGAAAACTCTGCCGGCTGTAGCACTGGCAATCCTCGCTTACCAAGTAGGACGCTTACTTTGTGTCTATCTGCTATTAGCTATGATACGTTGGTTTGACCGCCCAATTCCTTGGCGCTGGCAGCACGTCTTATTTCTTGGCAATATCAAAGGCTCTCTTTCTATGGCACTGGCGCTCAGCTTACCCAATGCGATCGCCGGGCGAGAGCAACTGATTGCCATCGTATTTGGCTCGGTGTTGCTGTCTTTAGTCGGGCAGGCGGTGAGTTTGCCTTGGCTGGTGAAACGGTTACACATATCTGACTCGGTTGCAGCTCGTCAACCAGTTGAAGAATTGCAAGCCCAGTTAATCACGGGTAAGGCAGCACAAGATGAATTAGATAGCCTGTTGAAGTCAGGGATATTACCAAAAGCTATTTATGAAGAAATGCGCTCAGCATATCAGGTGCGCGTAGCTAGTGCAGAAAAGGCACTACGGGAACTCTATAATCGCCGCCTGGATCAGTTTGATGTCAAAAGTGGTGAATACAAGAAACTTGATGCGATTCGTCGCCGTTTACTACAGGCGGAAAAAGCGGCACTAAACGAGGCAATACGCAAGCGAATTCTCTCAGAAGAAATTGTGCGAGAGCGGCTAAAAAAAATTGATGAGCAATTGGTGAGACTAGAAGATGATTAAGATCCCTGCTTTGAAGTTGAGGGCTTGTAATTATTTTGACTTTTAATAACTCTACCAGGACTGATCAAGGAAATTCCTTGTTGAAAGTCAGTACCAATCATAACTGCTTCAACCACAGGCTCAAAAACTTTTGTTTGTGCTACCCACTCCACAATAAATTTAGCCCCTGAACCTCCACCTTGCTCATCTCTATCTACTACAAAATCTGTAGAAGCTAGGGCCGCAAGTTGAATGGGACGCTCTAAATATTGTTTAAGTAATTGACCATTGGAGTCATAGTAGCGCACTGAAGTAATGACGATAGGTTTGGTCAAATCAGTATTACGTATACTGAGAGTAGCCGCTAAATGGAAAATTCTTTTATCATCCCCGTGATAGATGTAGGAGTATATAGGAACATAAATAGTTTGACCAATTACTGTCTGAAAATTTTGATCCAAAGTTACCACCTTTTGAGATGGATTTGCCTGCCTAGTCTCTGCTTGTGGCTGCGGAGGAATCTTTGAGGATGTGCAAGATGTCAGTACAGTAACAGCGATCGCTGAATAAAAGAGTAGATATAGCTTCATCAAAATTCATCATTTCAGTAGGCAGAACCCATAAAACCTAATAGATGTAAAAAAAATTAGGACTTACGCACACTCTACAAATGGCTTTTGATTGACTTTATTCTCAACAAGCCCTACTTTTTGCCGTAAGCAATTACCTATTTTGATTAAAGTTATGCTGTATGAAAAGCCATTTGCCAGAAATCATGTTCTAATTTTGCTACCCTTAAAAAAGATTCTTCAGCTTGTTTTTGAATATCTGCCTCTGCCGTTTCTAAAACCTCATCAGCTTGCTGTTCCAAAAGTTTTACATATTTTGTAAAATCAGGGTTTCCCCATCTTTCTGCAAATTCATTGTAAGGTGCGGGCATCTTACCTGGGAGTTGCCAACCTTGATTATATGAGAATTCAATAGCCCAAAATGCAGTTGCTTGCACAGCATAAGGCTTGTCTGTAATACTCTGCATGTATTCACAGTATTCTATACAGGTTGGTTGTTTCTTTATATTAAAATTCAGTTGTCGTTCACTAGCTTTTTCTTGAAACCAATTGAGTTCGTCTTTAAGAGCTGCCAATCCCCCAAGTATCACATCAAAATGTTGTGGAGGTGCGCTGGCTAATACTCTTCCTACCATTCGCGTAAATTCTAAAACAAACAGATAATCTTGCCTCAACCATGTATTAAATTGCTGGAGTTGAATTGTACCTAATTGACACTCTTCAAGGAAGGGATGCACAGTTGCTTCTTGCCAAGATTGAGCGTAATTTTGTAAAAGGAGTTCGCAAGTAATAGTCATTTTTATATTTCCTTTAATTCCTATACAGTATTGTAATTGCTCACAGCAAAAAGTAGGACTTGTTGAGAATAAAGCGAATCAAAAGCCCAAGTTTCGTTTATGTGGAGTGTAAACTTTTGCGTCAGTCTTAAAATACTTTCGCATCATTCATTTTATAACGCTCTTGTAATTCGTGAAGTACATCCTTCAATGAAATCAATGACTTGATGTAATGACCCTGGTTTGGTTACAATCAGCACAGTTGAATCGGCTTCCAGTACTGTACTGCCGTCAGGAATCATTAAATCCTCGTGGCGATGGGGTTGATAGCCAATAATCAGAGAGCCTTTGGGAAAGCGGGAATCTTGAGCAATTTCAGCCACTGTACGATTGACAACATAGCAATTGTTTGGAATCAAAAGTTTCAGAACTTCGATTTGCCCATGTTCAAAATGCATTATCGATTGTACTTGAGGATACTCAATGGCATTCACCATTGTGGAAACAGCTAGTTCAACAGTACTGATGATATGGTTGGCTCCTGCCAATCGCAGGGGTTCGGCAAAATCCGGATGCCGCATCCGACTCAGAATATTGGGAACACCGTAGTGCTTCGCGAGAGTTACCATCGCCAAGTTCAAGGCATCATTTCGGAGAACCGCGACTAAACAGTTGGCTCTACGAATCCCTGCTTCTAACAAAACTTCTGTACTCACCGCACTGCCGTCAAAAGCCATGACTCCCACTTGTTCGCGGGCATAGCGGCAAGCTTTAGGATCAATGTCAATAACGGCAACAGTATGCCCCAAATTTATCAGTTTTTGCGCCAAACTTAGCCCTGCTAAGCCTGCTCCACCAATTACCACGTACATGGCTGCTCCTGATGCTCTTCGTCTTCTTAGTTTACTTTATAGGTTCGTATTGAGTTTCTCTCTCCATGGAGTAGCTTCATTCTGAGTTCTCCAAGTGTTTCAAGCCATTTTTTATTAAACCGCCAAGACGCCAAGAAAGCCAAGAAAGAGTAGAGTTTGCGTAAGTCTTAAGAGTATTTTTGTCAGTATACCGCAAAGTGATAGCATCAATTGTAGGCTGGGAGAAGACCATCCCGATGTGGTCACTATTTACAACAACTTAGCAGAACTCTATCGTTGCCAAGAACTAATGTCAAAACAAGTAGCTTTGAAGTAGAACTCGGGGTGCTAATAAACAGTTTTGTCCTCCATTCTCCAAGCGGGATCGACTATGCAAATGAATACCAGTGGTTGATCGCCACAATTGCGAATAAATCGCTTGGTATCAGGTGGAATGTACACCGCATCTCCAGGTTCTACTAACTGGAGTTCACCATCTATGTGCATTTCTCCGTTACCGATGAGTATATAGTAAACTTCAGAAGTTTTCAGGGAGTGAGGAGTAGATGTATGTCCAATTGGCACTATTGCATGAGCCAGACTATACCGTAATTTCAGTGGTTGCTTATCAGGATGCAACTGTTCTCGGAAGATGGTGCCATCTTCGGCGATGAATTCTTCACACGCACTAAGTTTTTGAACAAGCATTTTACACAAGCAGTCGAAATAATACAATCTTATAGTGGATCAGTATCTTGGAGAACAAAAAGTGGTGAGGTTGAGAGTTAAAGAATTTTTCATCTATTTGAACGCAAGATGCGATCGCTTAGTCCTCACCTAAAAATACTAAAAAGATATTTACATTTTGGGTGGGGTTGCATTCAACTACAATCCACGATCAACGCTCTATTGTTGCACCAGCTTCAAGAGAATCTCCGGGCTGTCCATTTTGTCCATCACTACCTCAATGAAGGCAAGTTTTTCGCGATTTTGTTCAGCTTGTTGCAGTGCCGATTCTAACTCTGACTCGGTACTCACCTTAATGCCCCAGCCGTTATGAGCGAACACTTCATGAAGCTTGTGATAACTCCACGGTTGAATATCGTTGTATGGTTGAGTCGCACCGTGGATATCACGTTCTATCGTGTATCCATCGTTGTTAATGAGAAAAATAATTGGCTTAAGGTTGTAGCGTAACATTGTTGAGAGTTCTTGTGCCGTCATTTGGAACGATCCGTCACCAACCAGTAGAATCGTTCGTCGTTGCAGGGAAGTGATCGCACAACCAAGCGCTGCTCCTACTGAGTAGCCAATTGAACCCCAAAGTACTTGTCCAATAAAGGTAGTTCCCTTTGGTAAAGGAATAGTCGCACTCCCAAATAAAGAAATTCCAGTCTCGGCAACAACAATATCTTTTTCAGTAAGGAAATCAGCCAGTCTATACCAAAAACGCTTCTGTGTAATCGCTCCTGTTGAGTTGGGTTGAAAGGGAGTGGTGAAACCAACGTCTAAATTATCCTTCTTCGGCTTTAAGTCCAATGTTTTGACATCACGGGGAAGCAACCGTTTGCTTAACGCCAAAAGAAAATCGTGCATCGCCACATTGTTGTACAAGGCACTCGTGACTTTGAGATACTGCCCATGTACTTCAATCGTTCTCTTGGGATCGAGTTTGGCAGAAAACTTTCCTGTGTTAAAATCGCTCATTATGACACCGATACTCAACACACAATCTGCGTCTTCGATGCGTCTTCGCACATAGTCTTCACCAATAGCACCGTTATAGATACCGATGAATTGGGGGTGAGTTTCCTCAAGTAGCCCTTTGCCCATAGTCAGAGTGGCATAAGGGTATCCAGTGGTGGCTAGAAGCGATCGCAATTCCTCTTGCAGGTGATAGCGATCCACACCCACGTCAGCAAGAATCACTGGTTTCTTAGCATTATCCAGCAGACTTACACTTGCATCAACTGCAAGAGCCAAAGTAGCCGGAGCGCTCTTAAACACAGGGGGTGTAAATGGATCTGACGGTGCAGCCACAACAGTAGAAGCAACGTCCATAGGTAAGGAAATGTAAACAGGTAACTTTTTGAGAAGGCACACACCTAAAACTCTATCGATTTCTGCTGTTGCATTCTCTGCTGTCAAATAAGCTTGCGCGGCTGTTACCTTTTCATACATCTGGGCAAACAAGGAGAAATCGCCAGTGCCAAGTGTATGGTGGACAAGTGCGCCAGATGATTGGATTTTGATAGAAGGAGCGCCAGTAATTGCCACAACAGGGACGTGTTCAGCGTAAGAGCCAGCAATCCCATTAATGGCGCTGAGTTCACCAACACCGAATGTAGTAATTAATGCTGCAATACCGTTGATTCTACCATAGCCATCAGCAGCATAGGAAGCATTGAGTTCATTGCAGGTTGTTACTAATTCTACGCCTTCCTGATTGACAATATGGTCGAGAAATTCCATATTGTAGTCTCCAGGGACACCAAAAATATGCTGGATGCCAATCTGCTTAAGACGAAGCACTAGATAATCGCCAATAGTAAAGTTTGTCATTGTTTAGTTACCTTTTATTAATCTAGAATACAAAGCAAACATGGCTATTGTAGGTCAGTAAAATCTAGTTAAGTGATTATCCGGACTTGATATGGGTGTGGAGAACTTACGCCGAAATAGTTAAAGCCTTCAATACACCAGGCACAGTAGATTGAAGCGCACAACGCATGGCGTCTAGCTGCTGATAGTCTAACTCATTTGACCATTCGTCCATAAAAAACTTCTTCACCTCAATGCATAGCACGCACGCTGACTGAGGAAATGTTTGTGAAACCCAGTAGGAGAAATAACCACCCTGAAACCGAACATTCTCCCGAACGTCAAGTTGGCGACTGAGAAAATCAAATTCTCGCATTTCGCTCATAAAGCATTCTACTACGGGTGCCCAACGGTCTCTATTTATCCTGCCCGTGCCGAGGTTCACTTCTGGGTTGTACTTAGGATCGGCGCTTAGGGCAAGTGGTCCCAATCGGCGGTGGTTATAGGTATGCAGTTCGTAAACTATGAAACGTCCGAAACGACGTTCTAAGTCTGCAAAGACTTGTTTGAGGGTTGCATAGAAAGCATCATACTCGGTAAGAGAGCGTGCAATTATCTCCTGAGAAGGTTGCGTCTGCCAAACGTTTAGACCCCAAGCATCTTCAGGCTTGAGGTAAACTGCCTTCTCTCTAGAGCGATTCAAGTCTAACTCAAATCGCGATCGCCTAACGACAATCCGTGTGTTCCCCACTTCTGTCCAGTGTGCGGTGAACGGATCTTCTTCGCGTCTGCGCTCATCTGGGGCGATCGCAAAAAGCTCTGCTACTTCTTGTCGGACATCATGACCATCGTGAAGTGCTACAGCTACCACAGGCCCGTCTCCTGCCGTCAACACCCAACAGGCATCATTTACCATTTCTTCGCTCAGAACATCCTCCTCTGTAGTCGCTGTTATACCGCTTTCTAGGATAAGCAATTTTGAAGCACTCTTTCTCAATAAAATTCTTTTCTTCTCAATAAGCCGGAGATTGTTCGAGGCGTCAAATGAGGTTTAACCCTTATCCTGTATATGTTACAATCGATTTTCTATAGAAAACTCAGGTATGACATACACCCCACCCAAACTTTTAACTTTTGAGCAATTTATCACTGAATATAGGGATAATCCCCGTTATGAACTCATTGACGGGGAACTACGTGACATGGAACCAACAGGTCCTCATGAAGCAGTGTCAGGAAGTATTGCTGGTAGAATTTATGCAGAAATTTTTCGTTCTGATTTAAATTGGCTGATTCCAAAAAGTTGTCTAGTTAAACCATTAGCTTCTGAAGCGACAGCACTACGTCCAGACGTAATTGTTTTAGATCAAGCAGAACTTAACAGCGAACCGCTTTGGGAAAAAGAACCTATTATCTGTAAAGGCAGTACGATTAAGCTTGTTGCCGAAGTTGTGAGTCAGTGCGTTGCGGAGCCAGTGCTGAAGACGGGTTTCCCGTCGCAGGCATCTGGCGTGCGGGTTCCCCGCGTTGAAGCAACTGACGATCTTCGTAGCGGTAGCGAGCCCTCGAGCGTCACCCGTAAGGGTTAGCACGAATTGGCAAGATGACTATGCAAGAAAAGTAGAAGAATATGCTTTTCTGGAAATCCCAGAATATTGGATTGTAGACTTTCGCGGTTTGGGTGGCAAGCAATTCATCGGTAATCCAAAACAACCCACCTTTACCGTCTGTCAACTAATTAACGGCGCGTATCAGCAGCAACAATATCGCTATAGAGATGCTATATACTCTCATCTGTTCCCGAACTTGAAAGTTAGACTTGACGATATTATGCCTCAATAACCCCAAACATTCGTGCTTCACTGCTGCTAGGTAAAGTGAGAAGCAGGCATAAAGAGCAGTTCTCAGTTGAATCCTAGACACTTTTAGCCCTCTCGCCCAGCCCGTTCTAAGTTTAGGAGAGTGAGATCTGCCACTCCAAAGCAGTATTGAGGACGTTTTGTATGTGACTCAAAAAAGAACTGCTATAGTTCTTTGCAATGCGTAACGCAATTAGCTGCATCTTTCTGGGATAATTCCAATAAGACATCAACCATACACCGTGAAAGTGTATAAGCTATGGAGACAGCTGACATGCCATCCGAAAAACAAGACTTTACCATCGGTGTTGAAGAGGAATACCAAATTATCAACCCGACGACACACGAGCTGTGTTCGCGAGTGCAGCAAATTTTACCTATAGCACAGAAAGCTCTTGGCGAAGCAGTACAACCTGAAATGCAGCTCTCACAGATAGAAATTGGTACACCCGTCTGTCGATCGCTTTCTGAAGTGCGTACAGAGCTTGTGCGTTTGCGGGGGGAAGTGATTGCTGCCGCCGCTGTTGACGGAAACCAAATTGCCGCCGCAGGGACACATCCCTTCTCATCGTGGTCTCAACAACAGATTACACCTAAAGAACGTTACGAGAAGTTAATCCAAGACTATCAACAACTTTCACGCGAGCAATTGATCTTTGGCTGTCACGTACATGTTGGCATTGGCGATCCTGAGATGGCTATCAGCGTTATGAACCGCGTGCGAGTGTGGCTCGCTCCAATGCTAGCACTTTCTGCTTCCTCGCCCTTTTGGATAGGCAAGGATACTGGCTATGCGAGTTACCGCACGGAAATTTGGGGGAGGTGGCCAATATCCGGTCCACCATTAATTTTCTCCTCACAAGCGGAATACAAAGCCCTTGTAGAAGCTTTAGTTGCCACTGGGAGTATAGAAGATGGGACAAAGATTTACTGGGATGTACGTATTTCCGAGCGTTACCCGACAGTAGAGTTTCGCGTCACGGATGTATGCATGACAGTGAACGAAGCGGTTATGATTGCGGGACTAGTACGTGCGTTGGCACGGACTTGTCACGACCAAGCAAAAGCTGACACACCATTTCCAGCCACACGTCACGAACTTATACGTGCTGCTCACTGGCGTGCTGCACGTTATGGACTAGATGCAGAACTGATAGATGTTGAGCAACAAACAGCGAGTTCGGCAGGCGAACTCTTGGAGAAGTTTCTCGCCTTCTTGCGCCCAGCACTTGAAGATTTTGGAGACTGGGACGAGATTTCATCACTCGTACACGAAACAGTACAGCGCGGAAATGGTGCAACACGGCAACGAGAAGTTTACGAGCGTACAGGACGTTTGGAGGATGTCGTTGATTTCATCGTCGCCGAAACAGCAAAAACTTAGCTCGCAAATGCGCTTGAAATATCTTTACTGTTAACGCTAAAAAGTTTAATTATCTGAGAGAACTATAGCTATTTACCATGAGAATTATCGCTACTACTAGATAAAAATATTCTCAACAAACCTACAGTTTTTCTCAGATTAAAGAGAGATTTAATCCTTTTGATGGAATGCTTTGAAACATTTTATTAGTGTTTTAAACACTGCATTAGAGGTCATAGAACTGTATGTGAAAATCCTCTATGACTTCTGATCACCCTTCTACAGTCCAAATACTTACCCTGGAAAAGTTTCTGAAGCTCCCAGAAACAGATCCTAGCCTAGAATACATCAACGGTGAGATGATCCAAAAGCCAATGGCAAAAGGGAGACATAGCCGCTTGCAGGGTAAACTTTGTGCTGCTGTCAATCAAGTCACTGAAGAGCAAAAAGTTGCCTATGCCTTTCCCGAATTGAGATGTAGCTTTGGGGGACGCTCAATCGTACCGGATGTAGCAGTATTTCAGTGGAGTTGCATCCCCTTTACCGTTGATGGTGAAGTTCCCGATAACTTTGAACTTCCACCTGACTGGACAATAGAAATTCTATCGCCAGAACAAAAAGTAAACAAAGTCATTGGTAACATTCTCCACTGTCTGAAAAATGGTAGCCGCCTTGGATGGTTTATCGACCCTGATGACTTGAGTATTTTAGGGTTTTTACCAGAGCAACAGCCAGTCTTGCTTCAGAAAGAAGATTTCTTACCTATGTTACCAGAAATAAAACTTGTACTCACCGTTAATCAAGTTTTTGGTTGTTTAAAGATGGGTAGTTAGTGTCTTGATATTCGTCCACCTAAAAGCAACCGAAACGTTTGGGAGCCATGTGTTTTTAAACCTTACTTGGAAAAACGAACGGCTAATTTATTAGCCTTCAATATGTCTTGCCCATTGTCAAACCCGCCCGTAAAGTTGTGAGTAGCTTTCTGAGTCGGTCAACATTTGTTTACATATTTAGGTTTTATTGGCTCAACCGACTTACCGATACATGGAGTGAGGATATAAAAATCATAATTCCTCACTCCTTTGCCTCTTACCTCATCCAATTACTCCCACTCAATAGTGCCGGGTGGCTTAGAGGTGATGTCGTAAACTACACGGTTAACGCCTTTCACTTCATTAACAATCCGGGTAGAGATTGATTCGAGTACATCGTAGGGCACACGCGCCCAATCAGCAGTCATGCCATCTTCACTTTGTACGATCCGCAAAACGATGGGATAGGCATAGGTACGTTGATCGCCCATAACGCCGACACTGCGAATAGGTAGCAGTACGGCAAAAGCTTGCCAGTATTCATTGTACAAACCATTACGGTTAATTTCTTGACGCACGATTAAATCAGCATCGCGTAAAATATTTAACCGTTCAGCAGTGATTTCACCTAAGATACGGATTGCCAAACCAGGTCCGGGAAATGGATGCCGCTGCACAATTTCTTCTGGTAGGCAAATGGAACGGCCAACTTTACGAACTTCATCTTTGAACAGTTTCCGTAACGGTTCGACAAGTTTGAAGCGGAGATCTTGAGGCAAACCACCAACGTTGTGATGGCTCTTAATTTTCACCGCTACTCGTTCTCCACTTTGCGGATCAACGTTGGTATTGGCAGATTCGATTACGTCTGGATAGAGTGTACCTTGAGCGAGATAGTCAAACGGACCGAGATCTTTAGATGTTTCTTCAAATACACGAATAAATTCATGTCCGATCAACCGACGTTTTTCTTCGGGATCGGTAACACCACTCAACGCACTGAGGAAGCGCTCGCGAGCATTGACATACTCTACCGGAATATGAAACTGCTCTTGGAAAACCTTGAGCAAACGCTCTGGTTCATACTTTCGCATGAAACCTTGATCGATAAACACGCAAGTGAGTTGTTCGCCAATCGCTTTATAAAGCAAGAATGCTAATGTTGAAGAATCAACTCCTCCAGACAGCGCCAACAGCACTCGCTTATCACCTACTCGAGCGCGAATTTCGCGAATGGCTTCATCAACAAAGGCGGCAGTTGTCCAAGTTGGTTCGCATTTGCAGATGTGGTAGACAAAGTTACGGATCAAGGCAATACCGCCAAGGGAATGTACGACTTCCGGATGAAACTGGACGCCGTAAAGTTTCTTTTGGTGATGGGCAATAGCTGCACAAGGGGTATTTTCTGTATGCGCCAGTAATTCAAAATCTGTTGGCATCTCAATGACCGAGTCTCCATGACTCATCCACATAGTTGTGCCATCTTCTACATTGGTGAGTAAGTCTGTGGGATCATCTATATATAATGATGCCTTGCCATACTCACCTCGGTCAGCTTTTGCCACTTCCCCACCCAAACGTTGCACCATCAGTTGCATACCGTAGCACACACCCAAAACTGGAATTCCCAGATCCCAAATTTCTGGATCGCATTGGGGAGCACTATTGTCATAAACTGAACTAGGACCGCCTGAAAATATGATTCCTTTGGGGTTCAGTTTGCGTAATTGTTCTGCTGTCGTGCGATAGGGAAGGACTTCAGAATAAACCTGAGTCTCACGAATTCGACGGGCAATCAGTTCGGAATACTGAGAGCCGAAGTCAAGAATAACAATCATCTGACGATTAATCTGTCGCAGAGATTGTACATCTTGAGGCGCTTGTTCAGTTGGTAGAGTCACCGCTGTATTCATGATCTGGAGAGTGGTATTTAACGATAAATTGTCACTGATCAAGTCGTTCTGTTACCACTTTTTAGCTTTGTCAGACTTATAAAGGTATGCAAATCTTTACCAAACGCAACTTTATTTGCGTCTGTCAAGCTGACAAATTTGAAACTGGTACTAAGAAGAAAAACTTACCTTAGAGTGGCTACTCGGAAATATATTTATTATGAGAGTTTATAATTATTTGCGTTATTGTAACATATATGGCAGCTAAAGCACAACTAATTTTGCTTCAAACTGCTACTTCTGATAATAAAGATTGTATAGTTTGCCAAGTTAGTCCTTGTTGGAGGTAACGAGGTGCTTCAGGATTATAAGGACTTGCCACTCGGTCAATTGTGATAATTTTTGCATCATCTGACAACACGGCTATGTCTGGATCGTATGCGGTTGGACGCATCAAAGAACTCGAAAAGCCTTTGAAAATGGCAATTGTGTCCTCCTCCCCAGCCAATTCTATGCTGACAAGTAAAACCTCTTGGGGTCGCTTGGCGGTGTATTGTTCCAAGCGCTCAATAATAGACTTTTTCATTCTTGTATAGCTGAGCGTCCTTGCTTACCTAGCTTAAACAAAACAAAGTAGCTCAAGCACAGTACGTAAATAATTAAACAAACAATACCAATAAAGCCAAGAAAACCTGGCTTACTACCGGAATGAAAATATTGTTTAAAAAGTAATGGCGGCTCAAACCAGACACGACAATTGGGAGTTGCGATCGCCTCTGTAGAAAAAGCACAACCTAAAAAAGGTAAAGCACCTAAAGCGCCTAAAATACAATAAAAAGTTGTCGCCCAGCGCCAAGAAGTGAAAGTTAATTTCAAAGGACCACTTTGCTGATAATCGATTTCATCATTGAGATCCACCCAAAACCACAACGCAGTAGGAATCAGGATTTTCGCCATTAAACCTGAGATGAAACCAACTCCAAAATTGCCGATCATTAAGTACAACGTAATTGCTAGCAAACTCGATACTCGCCAGTAAATCATTAACAAGCGTTGTATCGCCTCAGCTTTTTGCACGAAGGTCCAAATCAGTAAGATTAGAGGAATAATGACTGTAAATAGAAACGCCAGTCTGTAGTCCATCCACACTAACCAGCGAAACCAAACTTCATTGTCCATAGTTTTTTTTCATAAAGGAGTGCGGGTGATGGTATAGGAGCGCAACTGAAGTACTCAAATTGCAGGCATAAAGCCGGAGAACCAGAAAAGTCATACGCTCTTGTATCTATCGCAAGAGAAAGATTTTCCTATCTGAGGCTACTGGCAAGAGCTAAGTGCTGAGTTATTTATTTTTGTTTAAATAGAACTCAAAGCAGTCCTTTAATTCAAGAACATGGTTTCATGCCTTAAATTTAGTTGTAGAAAACGAGAAAAATTTTCATCTGAGTAAAACCTCACACATTTATGTGTGAGGTTTTACTTAGAAATCATGACTCACGACACCTTCTAGTCTTCATAAATCCTGCACTCATCAGCATCTGGGTTATCTTCACAGTACTGCTGTAAAGAGTTTTTGGGCTTAGCTTGACGTTTGTGAGATGCACTTGCTTGCATTTCTTCTACTGCATCCCAGGCTGCAGCACACTCAGCAGAGTTGCTACCTGAGACATCGCAGACAGAACGAGCTTGTTCAAGTTCTTCTTCTATTTTGCTTTTGGCTTGTATTTGTTCTTGCATGTTATTCCTTGCCTTAGTTTTGTGTGTGTTGTTAATACTAGTATAGAAAAAGTTCAAAGAAGACAGTTTGTTGCACTATGTATTACCATTCTACTCATTTATCTGCTAGTTTGGTGTTTATTCTTAATCTAAGCATGAGCGCCCAGACTGCCCCTACTCAAATGGTTCGTGAAAACGAGGGTTTTGTAAATCTTCACGGATGAAATGTAACTCTGACAAGTCATAGGGGCTGATAGATAAACGCGAAGAATGCTTAATAACTAGATATAGTAAACTTTTGGTTCTATAGTATATTCACCTTTATATTTTAAGATTTGCTCGGCAATCCTAAAAAATATGAATTATACAATATCCTTATATGTAGTTAATAATAACCTTATGTAACATTCTTGAGATAGATTGAATGAACTCTCGTGGGATATAAAAGGTAAGCATCAACATTATGTATGATGCAATTAATGTCCTATAGGATGTAAACATCAAGAAATACTAGCCGTAAAACTCATGGCAGACCAAATGCAGTGGACAAACGCCCTATCAACCCGTCCTTCTCTAGAAGCGGCTGTTGCAGATGTGGTACAACGGGCTCGTTCTTCGTTGACGGCACCTGCGGACTTAGGACTGGTGTTCATTTCGTCTGCTTTTACGAGTGAGTATTCCCGGTTGATACCTCTCCTCGCCGAAAAGCTCTCAGTACCTGTGTTAATTGGTTGTAGCGGTGGTGGTGTTATTGGGACTTCATCGTGGGGGCAAACTCAAGAACTGGAAGCAGAACCAGCCTTATGTCTAACTTTGGCACATCTTCCGGGAGTGAATGTTCAAGCCTTTCATGTTGTGACAGAAAAATTACCCGATCTGGATGGGCCGCCAAATGCTTGGATCGATTTGACTGGTGTGCCTCCGTCTCCAACTCCTCAGTTTATCTTGCTCTCTGATTCTTTCTCTTCTGGAATTATCGATTTATTGCAGGGGCTAGATTATGCTTATCCCGGATCGGTAAAAGTAGGGGGACAGGCAAGCGGTGGCGGTATTGGGGGTTCCATTGGTTTATTTTGTAATGATCGCTTGTATCGGGAAGGAACAGTTGGCTTAGCTTTGAGTGGCAATATCGTTTTAGAAACTATTGTTGCCCAAGGATGCCGACCGATCGGGAAGCCGTACCAAGTGACAAAAGGCGAACGCAATATCGTCTTGGAACTCGACGAACAAGTGCCACTGGTGGTGTTACGAGATTTAATTGCCAATCTCAGTGAAGAAGACCGAATACTGGCACAGCACTTTCTGTTTGTGGGCGTGGCAATGGATGAATTCAAGCAAGATTTGCAGCAGGGAGACTTTTTAATTCGTAACATATTAGGCGTAGAACCATCAGCAGGGGCGATCGCCATTAACGATTATGTCCGTCCCGGACAACGTATACAGTTCCACCTGCGCGATGCGAAATCTTCTGCTGAAGATTTGGAATTCCTCCTTTTGAGGTATCAACAACAAGTTTCCACACCTAATGCCTTTGGTGCTTTTATGTTTTCCTGTATGGGGAGAGGCGAAGGATTGTATGGAAAACCCAATTTTGATTCTCAAATCTTTCAGCGCTACCTCAACGATATTCCTCTGACGGGCTTTTTCTGCGGCGGTGAAATTGGTCCTGTTGGTGGCAGTACCTTCCTACATAATTACACTTCTGTATTTGGAATTTGTCGAGAAACGCAGATTGGGGAGTAGGGGCGGGTTTAATGAGAGAGGAAGGAGTGAGTAAACGCAAAGTCCTGTCAAACCCGCCCGTACATAAGCCAAAACTAAAAAGTTTTACTGATTCCTCACTCCTGTACGAGCGCCGTGAGCCCCGTTATACCCTTCGGGTTAACGGTGGGAGAACCTGCGCTCTTCTAGAGCAATAGTGTTGTGTTGTTATCGATCAAGGAGAGAGAACCTGTTGGAGAGATTGCGCCATATTTTTCAAAGTAGTGGCGGAGATCTTGGGGAAAGTCGGTATAATCCAAGACAGCATCTCCATCAGCAATATTTGCCCAGAAATCTCGTAAGGTTGGAGCTAGTTCTTGTGCTTGAGCTAATGATAGGTTTAAAGGAGGTAAAGTCAGTAGCTTGACTAGAAAGGGGAAACTGCGATCGCCCATCCACTGACGCGAAGCTTGTTGCAAATTGGGAAAATCAGGTATTGATTTCACTCGATACGATAAAACTTGCAACCATTCTCTACCGTAGTTATCCTGACGATACTCCAAAACTCGATAAGGGTGAGGAAAGCTTACTAAAGAACCTGTCGTGATATCGTAGACTCCCTCAGAATACGCAACATCCTGAACGTGCAAATGTCCTGTAAACACCAGTTTTACGTTATTTTGTCGCAGCAATTGCAACAGTTCGGAGGCATTTTCTAACATATAGCGATGTGCCATAGGATG
The DNA here is from genome assembly GCA_029379285.1 of Rhizonema sp. PD38. Taxonomy (GTDB): domain Bacteria; phylum Cyanobacteriota; class Cyanobacteriia; order Cyanobacteriales; family Nostocaceae; genus Rhizonema. Next base: position 5,071 of record JAQYWP010000002.1, on the reverse strand, counting down.
GCGTGACTGATCTGGCAAATGCTCGACGACGTTGTGATGTACCATCACCAGTACTAATTCATCATCAATCGTAGCCAACTCCTCTTCTAACCAACTTAACTGTTTGTCATCCAAACGCCCGACCTGCTCTCCCTGTTCATTAAAATTGTTAGAATTTAAACCAATCAGCCTGACTCCGGGCAATATTTGACAGGAATAGTAAATGTTTTCAGGATTGCTGTAGCCGAATTTATGATAGTAATACGGGAAATTATTGAAAGCAATTGATTGCTCCGAGGCCATCATCACAGGAACGTCATGATTCCCAGGAACAACATAAACTGGGAAAGGTAGCTCAGATAAGCGTTTGTGTAACCAGTTATGATTATCTGGTTCACCATGTTGGGTTAAGTCTCCTGGTAGTAAAAGAAAATCTAAATCAAGTTGTGTTAAATGTTCTAATACACTTTCTAACGCTGGGATACTGACTTCCACCAAATGAAAACGACTGGGATGATTCCAGATTGTATGGGGAAGCGCAATGTGTAAGTCGCTAACTATAGCAAAGCGAAAATTAGAAATCATTGAATTAAAAGTAATTTTAAAAGTTGGGGATCAACCCTTTCAAAACGAGTATAACCTTAATAGCAGTTTCATTTGAGTTGTGAAATACTTGTAAAGGCTGTTAATAGGTAATGAGTCATGGGTGATGGGAAAAAATGATTCCCGAGTTCCCACTACCAGCTTCCAAGTTGAGTTATATAAATAAGGAGAATCAGTCTTTGGTACGTATCCGCCGAGTCCGTCAACATGTTAATCCACTTTCACAAAAGTATCAAACACCCCTTGCTCCTATTGAGTGGGAAAAAGTTTATAGTCAGTTAAATCAACCAATGCATCTGGATATTGGATGTGCATGTGGAGGCTTTTTGTTAGATATGGCGCAGGTGGAAACGAACTGGAATTTTCTCGGTTTGGAAATTCGGGAAACGTTGGTACACAAGGCAAATAAGTGGCAGGATGAGTTGGGATTGACTAATCTGCACTATTTGTTTTGTAATGTAAATAATTCATTAAGACCTCTTTTATCTTCTCTACCCACCGGGACTTTACAACGCGTTACAATTCAATTTCCCGATCCGTGGTTCAAAAACCGCCATGCCAAACGGCGAGTTGTGCAACCAGAGTTAGTGCAAGAACTGGCAGATTATTTGGTGCCGCATGGAATTGTATTTTTACAATCTGATATCGAGTTTGTGGCAGTAGAAATGTGCGATCGCTTTGCTGCACATCCAGCTTTTCGTCGATTGGGTACAGGAGAGTGGCTTGCAGAAAACCCGCTCCCAGTAGGCACCGAAAGAGAATTGTATACTATTAAGAAAGGTGAACCTGTTTATCGTGCTGTGTTTGAAAGAGTAAGAAGTTCCTAACTCCTCTTAACAAGCATATTTTATGACCGTTATACAGTAAGGCTTTGAGAAATATCATAAAAATGTGCTTGTTTCATATTTTGCGGGAGCGTTAATCGCGCCCGTGGGAGGCTCATATCTTGCACAAAGCCGAATAAACTCAGAAAAAGCAGATTAAAAGTACAAAAATGAGACATTACAGGCAGTGTCAGAGTTATTCACTACTTAGATATTTAAAAAACTATAAAACTAGTAATATTACTTGATTTTTTGAAAAAAACGATGGTAGGTTTTGTCAAGGATTGACAAAACCTGTCAATCAAGTGAATGTAGCATAATGTCACATATGTTGTGACGGCGGTCATGCGGTTTGTTGGTGGCAACCTGCGGGTTAACTTACTTCTTGCACCAACATCTTATTGCGAAAATAAAAGACCAAAAAGCCTATGGTGCCGTTGGTTGGCCACTACCGATTTATCCCTTATTGAGAAGGTGCAAGATCTGAGTTAAGTGCATAAGTTGATTTCGCTTACTTCTATATAAGAAGTAGAAAATTGAGGGATAGAGCTAACTGTATGGTTTCTAAGTCTAAATTACAAAATTATAAGATATTGGGTATTCCTTATAAATCTTTTATCTTACGACTGTGTATCGTACTTATTTTCACAATTATACTAGCAGTATTCTTACCCCCTAAAACCTTTAATATTTCTCAATCTAAATCGGATGATATTTTACATTTGTTAACTTCACTCTTATTAATTACGATTTTTTTGGAACGAGCTTTAGAAGTTTTAGTAAGTATTTACAGGTGTCCCAAAAAATCTGAACTAGAAAACAAGAGTGCGAATTCGGAATCGGAATCTTCTTCTGAAAACTTAGAATTGCAAAAATATAAATCAGAAACAAAACAGCAAGTTCTTTATGTAGGCTTGTTTTTTGGAATTTTAATTAGTGTACTAGGAATTAGAATATTGGAGAGTTTTATTATTCCTCCTCCTCAAGATATTTGGGAAGTACATGTTTTTCGTGTTATTGACACGTTTCTAACAGGATTTGTAATTGCAGGAGGAAGTGAAGGCATGCATCAGATTTTGAAAGTATTTTTTCAAAACCAAAGATGATGAAAAAAAATAATTTAACATGATGACTTAACCTTAAGTTAAACTTGACCGACCTACTTAACGTAATGAAAAAAATCTTAATATTATCAGCGAATCCTAAAGATATAAGTAGACTGCGTCTAGATCAAGAGGTACGGGAAATTCAGGCGGCGCTAAAACGTGCTAAAAATCGAGAGCAGTTTGAAATCGTCACCTCCTGGGCAATACGAGTTGAAGATCTGCGCCGCGCACTGTTGGAATGTCAACCAGCGATTGTTCACTTTTGTGGGCATGGTTCAGGTAGCAATGGCTTAGCTTTAGAGAATAATTCTGGGCAAGTGCAACTTGCAAGTACAGAATCGCTAGCAAGGTTATTTGGATTGTTTCAAGGCAAGATAGAGTGTGTTGTACTCAACGCCTGTTATTCACAAATCCAAGCAGTGGCAATTCACCAACATATTGATTATGTTGTCGGCATGAATCAGACTATTGGGGATGTGGCAGCTATTGAGTTTGCCATTGGATTTTATGATGCACTAGGTGCTGGCAGATCTTATGAGGATTGTTGTTCTGGGTCAATCTGCCAGAATTCAGAAATGCCTCGTGCTGCATACTCTTGGGGTTTTTCAACATAGTCGCGCTCATAATTCTCTTCACCGGGGTTTCCGGGTGAAACCACTTCGACAACAAGGAGCGGTGCTGGCATCTCAAACCTGAGTAATGCCTGAGATTTCCCGTTGATCGCTGCCTCTGATTCGACCGAATGTACAATCAAATCCGGCTCTCTCGCAGTCACTTTGCGATCGCTCACTGCAATTTGCTGTTTCACGCCTAAGCGCTCGTCGGAAAGACCAAGGCACGAGAACGTCAATAACAAGAAAACTGCGATTTGAGTGTTGAGCGTACTTTCAGCACCCATTTCTACCAGCACCCCATCAACCAATTCGTAGCGGGTGTCGGTTGCATCGTCATAGTTCTGGTATTCCTCTATCGTTTTGAAACGTGGCTTGGCTTGAGTCATCAGGATCTTGCCTCACTTCGTACAGGTAAATCTTAGAAAGTTAACTTTGATAAATTAAATCCAAGAGTTAAACTACCAGATATGCCGATCTGTTCAGGTTGTACTTGAAACATTTACTCTTCCTTTATTCCACTTTTGGATAGTTTGTTTCACGTTTTCTATCTCGTCAAAATCTATCCTCACAATAGCACTTTCAAATTCTACGCCCAGCACTGTACTGACTTCGAGGATTTCGATAAAACTAGCACATTGATAATCGCTATCCTCGTACTCCTTCACCTTTTGTTCTTCAATTCCTAATAGATTAGCCAGTTCTTTATGACTCAACGAAGCAGCTATCCTGGCTTTTATTAAAGCATTTGGTAGCTTATTAAAAGATTCTACCTTAATTTGAATAGGCTTGCTCTTATCACAACTAGTTAATCTTTTATATTCAGCAATTTCTTCTCTTAACTCATCAACTTGACTTTGGCATGAATCTCTATGTAGCTGCCATCGTATAGGTTCAGCTTTTAAAGTTTCATTATTATCCAATTCCGCTAATGACTGTTCAAATCTTTGCAACCATTCTTTAGTTGTATGGTACTCCTGCTCGTTTTTTATCATCATAATTTTCACCTTTATAAATCTATAGCAATAATTCCTTTGCGCTTATTCGTTCTTGTATCAAATTGAAAAAAATCTATGTATGGTGTACCAGAATCGTTTGCTGGATAATTAGCTGGAAAAAATTCACCCTTATACTTAATTTTTTGTTCAGTACGTCGTAGCGCAAAATTATATAAAGTAGGAGCTATTAATTTCAACTTATTAATATCAACTCCATTGTCTTCCCAGCAGGCATCAAAATCTCCAGGTTTTTGTTTGCGACTCACAAAACTGCCATCTATAAAAATTATTCGACAACCAGCTAGTTTTAATTGTCTCATGGCCAGTTCCAAACCAGTGATCATCAGTTGTCTGGTCAAATTATTACCAAATCGTTCCTCAAACTCCTCCCATTCAGCCTAATGTACCCCGGATGGCAAATTGCCATTCTCGTCAAAATCCGGAATCATTAACTCACACCATTACAAATATTTTAGTTAGCTGCTATTAGAGCTCAAAGTATTTTACATATTACTTAAAAAATGCTAATGTTATATTTTATCATATTTTGATGTTAAATAGATACTGTATCTATAATTTGTTTTGTCAAGTTTCATTGCTCTTTGACTTCTTAAAATCTATCTACTTTGAGGCATCAACTTCAGAAAGTTAACTTTGATCAGTTAAATCCAAGAGTTAAACCACATTCTCAGTCTATAACCATCAGAGGTAAGGGGTAAACCCAAATAAATAGGCATCCAGAAAACTAAGCTGCCTAAAATGAGAAAGGTAATGGTGACACCGATCGCACGGAGTTCTTTACGATAACTGAAAAGCCACCGATCTACAAGCCAGGCGATCGCTAAAAACGCAAATACCACACCAGTCATGTAGTGGTATATAAAAATGCAACGATTTACCCCTACCCAAGGGAGTAAATTAGCAGTATAATTCACCAATATATATATAAT
>JAQYWP010000037.1 GCA_029379285.1 Rhizonema sp. PD38 | reverse complement strand
CAAATAGAGTTCTCCCAATTGTGCATCAGTCATTCTCACTATCCTCCTATAGAAACTCCTGCTGCTACTGTAGCACAACTGCAGAAAATGCCTCAGGAAATCCAGTATAAATATTTAAATTCCCAGTTATCCAAATTTATATATAGCATTTACTTTGAAGGTTCGCTCACAACAAAAGTCAGCCCAGGAATTAAGACAAACGAACAAATTCTACAAGAGATAGATTCCAGAGAAATAGACTGGGAATTTTATGAACAACTTGATAAAAACAATCAAGGGAGAGGTTTTTTTCATCCAGGATACCGCATCATTAGACAGGAAGCTGATGGTAGCCTAGCCGCAAAATTCGATAGTATGACTCTACATATTCAGCGACAACGTCATCTTCCTTTTTCTTTGCAATCAGCTACTGTAAACGATCCTGTAGCAGTTTTGTTACCTTCTAGCTACATTTATGAAAATAGGTATAAAGCCAATGGTGATGGCTTAGCTGGTTTACCGCCTATGAAATTTCACAGTCAGGGAATACTTGTTTACTTCAACTTCAGTCCGGAAGCTGCTGTTTGGGCTATGAAATATTTAACGACAAAATTGAATGAAGTTAAAGTTCCCTTCTCCTTCGAGGTATTACACAACCCTTTGAATTACAGGTTATTTAATTCAGGATTTCTCAAGTTTCCTTTTAAGCCAGATGAGTCTTACCGATACAAAGAAATTCTTTTACCAGTCTTACAGACGATTTATGCAGAAAAGAAATCTCACTTTCGGGAGCAGGTTCCCATATTTACCAAAGTACTCGCACCTGGTATCGGGTTAGCCGAACATCCTGCTTCTGAACTCAAGTTTGTAGCTCAACAACAGTTTGGAGAAAACCGCTGCCAAATTGTTGCCAATGCAATGCTTGAAGCTCATCAAAACGGTGATGAATCAAAACAAGCTCGGATGAAATATATCATTCAACACTTTGAGCGGTTGGGGCTTGACATAGAGCGTCCTTATCTCAATCCTAACTCGGAAGATATTTACACACCATTGGACTGAGCCGATACGGTATGAGTCCATTCATGAGAGGTTCAGAAAATTGCTGTGACTTTGACGAAAAAATGACTACAAGTCATGCGTTGGACTACTTCTCGTTGTCTAATTCCTGCACCAGTAAAACTGATTTCACGGGTCGCTTGATGAAATGCCCCTGTTCATCAGCTTTTCCATAAAAGCTTTTACCTTTGTAATAAAGAGAAGATGAACTTCCCCCATCTAAATTCATTGCTTTTTCCGCACCCAAAGTTTTCATATAGTTAGCCAACTCTGGTAAAGACATTCCACCACCAGCGTTGGGCTTTTGAGCTACCATGACTAAAACAACACTGCCATCATGGGTAATACCCACAGCAGTTCTAGCATTAGACTGGGTACTACCAAGGGCATCTCTTCTATTAATCTTATCCAAAAACCCTTCTTGCACTAAGGTAAATTCTGGCAAGATTTTGGGACCACCACCTAAGGCATCAACTAATTGACAACCCTTTGGTGTAGGCTCGCTATGGAGGACAATATCATAACGAAAGGTTTGCCCACAAAGATACCGTCGGAATTCTGTGCGATTGAGAATTTTCCCTATATAAGGTTTTAAGTCAGGATTGTTTACCAAGCGCTCATTTTGCTTGGGATCGGCTACCAGTTTTCCTTGTAGGACAACAGCTGAAGTGGTTTTCTGGTTAATTGGGTCAAAAAAGCCACCGTTTATGATCGCGATGCTTCGATGCTTATGGACAAATTCTTCTACAGTATTTACATGAGCTGACAATGCGGGTGTTACTAAAAATTGACTGTGAGATGGAATCATCAGGCTGCGGACTAAGGCTTGTGCTAAATTTTGCTCCTCATATTGAATGATTTTCGCTGGTGTGTGTGTCTCTTTTGGCACGACAGCACTCATCAGTACAGAATGTGAGGAGGAACGCAAGATAAATAACAGTATCCCCAATCCCACCAGTGTTCCCGCCAGCAGCCAGATCTTTTTCACTCACTTTTCCATAAAGTTTTAGTATTTTTGGAAATTTTTGCTCTCATTATTAGTACAAATGTTCTACAATAAGTACAAGTGTTCTATCATAATAACCCAAAGACAATAGCGACAACAAACCTAAAGTCGTAGCTACACAAATACGAATCGCGATCGCTCCAACAACCATAACTCAGCATTGCCTTCTAGAAAGCTCTAGTATGAGGTCAATATCATAATGATTACACAACTACAGGGTGCGGTTGCAACCCCAGTTAACAAGCAAGTAATAACTCAAGCTAAGTTTGAACAGTACGAGGAAAAAGTAGCAAGTCCAAGCTACCAAAAGTTTCCCTTTCAATTGCTCTCTGATGCTACTGAAACTATTTTACGATATGCCTTTTTGTTAGCTCACTTTAAAAAGACGCGATCGCTTAGAGAGTACAAAAAACTCCTCCACGAACTGGGCTTTTCGGGCGAAGAGAAAAAATACTTAAAGGTAGCTGCAACGTTCCAAAAGTTTTCCCCTGAAGATTTAACACAAATTGAGCCAAGAACAATATATCAGCTAGCTGAGAACAGCAAGAAGTACCAGTCAGTCATTGATAGACTCCTAGACTTAACTGTAGTTACTCAAGAAGCCGTGCGGGAACTGATCATACTTGAACGCAAACCAAGAGTGCCAAAACCAGATAAACCCAGTATCTGGAGACGGATGAATAATGGTCGTCGGTACTGCCAAATTCCACCCATTCACGAACAAGACGAGCGAACTGGAGTCACCTTACAAAAAATGATGGACGAAGAAGGGTTAAGTGCTCAGCATATTGTTGCAGAAGCGATCGCTCTACGTCAAGCACACAAGGAAGGGCGGTTAGTCACTCAAGAGAAAACTTAGGCTTAATATGCCATCCTATATGAGTTGTGAAAATTGAAAGTCTTAGAATCCCGATTTCCTAGAGTAATCGGGATTCTCTTTTTTCACGAATGACTTATGCCCCATGAGCGGAATTGACCGAGATATCACCCCAGATCCCCGAGCAAGTCTGATTGATCGCCATTTGCCTAACACAGAGCAAGTCCAACGACTGCTCCAAAGAGAAGGCAGGGTCCACGTATTCAACGATCATGAAACCCTAGAACGAGTTACTCAGGCTATTATCACAGGTGGAGAACGAACCGGAATAGATGATGACGAGGATGATTACGAACGATATGGACTCTACTTTCCAGAGCCGATCGGTTACATAATTAGAACAGATGGAAGCCAAACTCCACTTTACTACGGCGAGATAAAAATTGTAAAAGCTACAGGTAAGTATCATGCAATCCCACGCACTATGCCTCGCAGAACAAGCTAATACCTGGAAATTTCTGGAACTGTGGGTTGATCCAGTTATTTTTCCACCGAAGATTCTCATGCTAGTTAGTGATCAAGACGGCACTTGTCGTATTTTTAATCCTGCATCTGACTATAAACTCCTAGTCACTCACTCCAATTACCAAGCAGCCCAAGAGTGGCTTCTTGAGGATGAATATGAACGAGTCAATGGTCAACTTTTGGTTGAGGAAGTCCTATGAACACCCAAACAACCCAACTACCAATTCCTCCACACTTTAATCGTCAAAAAGTCAGCGAAGTTTGGCGTGTACCTTACCAACAACGTGCGGATGAGGCAAAAGAATGGGCTAAGAAACATGATATTAATCCTGCATCTGAAGATAAAACCCGTATTTGCCTACTTCTTATTGATATACAAAATACCTTTTGCATTCCCGAATTTGAATTATTTGTCAGTGGTAGATCCGGTACTGGAGCGGTAGATGATAACCTCCGCTTATGTGAATTTCTCTATCAGAACTTAGGGGTAATTACAAAAATTATACCTACGATGGATACCCATACGGCAATGCAAATTTTTCATCCTATATTTTGGGTAAACGCAGTAGGTGAACACCCCATACCAGTTGCCACTCAGATCACCTTGACAGATATTGAACAAGGTGTTTGGAAAGTTAATCCAGCCGTTGCTTACAGTCTTAAATGCGACTACAAATCCTTAGAAAAACACGCTTACTACTATGTTAAAAAACTCAGTCAAGATGGAAAATATCCGCTGACTATTTGGTTTTATCACTCTATGCTTGGCGGGATTGGTCATGCATTAGTTTCTACAGTTGAAGAAGCAATATTTTTTCACTGCATTGCTCGAAATAGTCAGACGCAATTTGAAATCAAAGGGGACAATCCTTTAACAGAAAACTACTCTGTGTTACGTCCAGAAGTTTTAGAAAGTTTTAATCACAGCTTAATTGCGACAAAAAATACGCAGTTGATTGAGCAACTTCTAGAATTTGATGCCGTAATTATTGCTGGTCAAGCAAAAAGTCATTGTGTTGCTTGGACAATTGACGATTTATTAACAGAAATTCAGCAAATAGATCCCAATTTAGCGAAAAAAGTCTACTTGTTAGAAGATTGTACATCCCCTGTCGTCGTTAAAGATGTCGTGGACTATACTGAAGCAGCCAATTTAGCCTTTGAGAGATTTGTTAGCGCGGGGATGCATTTAGTGAAATCAAATGAGATTAGGGAGTGGAGAACTCTATTTCTCTAGTTTGTTGCTGCAGATAGATCTTTGGATCTTGAGCTACCCAACCAAGATCTGAGCTAGAACGCACTTCAAAATGAAGATAGGGCTGACTCAAAATAACTGTGCCTGTTGTACCCACAGTTCCCAGCAAGTCACCTTTTTTCACTTGCTGACCGATAGAGACTTTGATACTGTCAAGTTGGGCATAGCGGCTTTGTAACCCTCCACGATGATTAATAATAACTAGTTTCCCATAAGTACCTTTTTCATTAGCAAAAGCTACTGTTCCATCGCTGATCGCGTGTACAGGCGTTCCTTTTGCTGCTAGCAAATCTACACCACTATGAAAAAAAACTTCACCTGTCTTTGGATTCGTCTGCCAACCATACGGTAAAGCTATTTTTGCGACTTCTGGTAGAGGATATCCAGCTAATTTGCTGAGAGTAGGAGTTGCCCCCTGTTCTGTTGCTAGATTATTTGGCTGTTGTCGTGTGGGAGATTCAGCGATTTGACGATTAGGCGAGCTACTTACAATCGGAATAAATACAATTCTGGGATTTTTCTGACATCCATTTGCTTCAAATAATACACTAGGACGGATTTTGTACTTAATCCCTAATTGTCGCCAGGTTTGACCTTGAGGTACTTGGACTACAATTCCATTGTAAGGAGGAATTTGAATTTCGCTACCAACGCTAATCCTACCGTTTTGTAGGGTTGGATTCAGGGCGATAATAGTTGCTACATTGAGATTATAGTGCTGCGCTATAGTCTCTAGAGTTTCGCCTGGTGCAACTTTATGGCGCTGAAAGCGCTCTAGGGCTGAAGTTGGGCAACCTGATGCAGAAACTTGTGCGAGCGAGGGATGAGTCAGTGTATTGACTAACCCAAAAGCATTAATCAAGCTACAGAAAAGGAGGACACAATGGCGAAATCTCATGTATGCAAGTGAAGAGATTAATTTTTTAGATTGTAGTTTTTATGATTACGCTAACGCATAACTACAAACTTCAATGACTATCGAATAATAACTATGTGTCCTAATTGTTCGACTAAACTTAGAAATAGCGCATCTTCTTTGCTGTACTTAAGCGTCAGCAACCCGTGAGGCACCGGAGGGGCTTCTCCTAAGGGGAGACGAAGAAAGCGAACCGACTTCCCTTGGCTGTTTTGCTTTGTCGTCTAAGTCTAACTGACAAAGTCTCACGTCCGGTTTTGAAGCCGAGCATGGGGGGTGACTTCCATGTTGAGGTTAACAACAGTTGTAAAAGGGAAAAGCAGTGCTGAAGCGGATAGTAGCGACCGACACTTGCTAACATTACGCCCTTTCGGGGAGGCTCCAAGGGAGTAAAACAGTTATACGTACAGGTGAGTCCAGCCCTGCTGGCGGTAAGACCATTGCTGCTTTGAGGGTTTCCCGCGCCCAGGGGACTGGCGGAGCGCGATCTTCGGAGCGCGAGTATTCTCACTCGGGGAGACGCAATCATGCGTAGCTTGCTTCCCCTTCGGGGTACGAGCGTCACCCGAAGGGGGGAACAACTCTCAGTAGTAGTTGTCAAAGCTGAGAGTACAACACAATAGCACACGCTTGTTCAGTAACCCTAAGGCGCAAAGCTACTGCCCAAGGGATACGCTTCCCCCGGCAGACTTTGCGGTAATGGTATTTAAAGATATTTTGACTGCTGTAAAATGTGCCATTCGTGTTTTCTCCGTAGGCTGAAGCCACTCGGTTTGCAAACGCCCAAGAGGATTATGATTATGAAGATTTCTTTAAAGCAACTAGCCGTTTATGTCTCCTTATTGGCGATTGGTGGTGGTGCAGGCTTGTTAGGCAGTCGCCATTTTATACCACAAAATCATCTATTTCAGGAATTAAGAAATGTAACAGTGATGCCTCCAGAGGCTGTTGTTCCTAATGTTGCTCAACCACGGGTTGGGGCTGTTGGAGGTGATAATGTAAATTTTATTGCTGCTTCCGTACAGAAAACTGGACCTGCGGTGGTACGAATTAATGCAACCCGTAAAGTGGCAAATCCCATTTCTGAAGCTTTGAAAAATCCTCTCTTACGGAGATTTTTTGGAGAGGATGAGGAACCAATTCCCCAAGAAAGAATTGAACATGGTACGGGGTCTGGATTTCTTGTGAGCGAAGATGGCAAAATCCTTACTAACGCTCATGTAGTTGCGGATACAGATACAGTACTAGTAACCCTTAAAGACGGTCGAACGTTTGAGGGGAAAGTCGTAGGAGTTGATTCGATCACAGATGTCGCTGCAGTAAAAATTTCTGCTGAGAAATTGCCAACAGTTAAACTGGGAAATTCTCAAAATTTGATACCAGGACAGTGGGCGATCGCAATTGGCAATCCCTTAGGCTTAGATAATACTGTCACAATCGGTATCGTTAGTGCAACTGGTCGCACGAGCGCCCAAGTCGGAGTGCCAGATAAACGAGTAACCTTCATCCAAACCGACGCAGCAATTAATCCTGGTAACTCTGGTGGACCTTTATTAAACGCCTCAGGCGAGGTCATTGGTATTAACACCGCGATCCGTGCCGATGCTCGCGGACTCGGTTTTGCTATTCCGATTGATGTCGCTGCTCGCATCGCTGGTGAACTGTTTACAAAAGGTCATGTGGAACATCCGTTTCTTGGAGTTGAGATGACAGACCTTTCTCCTACAAAGAAACTACAGATTAATCAAGAAAATAATCTTAACATCCAGCAGGATAGCGGTATTGCGATTAAAGCAATTCAAGAAAAATCACCAGCACAGAAAGCAGGAATACATCCTGGGGACATTATTCAAAAAATTAAAGGTAAACAAGTTGACACGACTGCTCAGGTTCAGCAATTGATAGATTCGAGCGCAGTCGGCGACAAACTGGAAATTGCAATCAACCGTGATGGTAAAAATCAAACCTTTGAGGTACAGTTAGGGGTTTATCCTCAGAAGTAGGGGTGTCTACACGTGAGTTAAGAGAGCAAAGTGAGGAGTTTTATTTTTGAATTAGTGACTCAGATAGAAGGAGAAATAATTCTGAATTCATCACTCATCACTTACAACTCATAACTTTTACGAATTACTCAAATGATCTAAGTGCATTCGTTGTTCCATCTGGCGCAGGAAGTACCCCGTCATCATTGCCGATGCCAACAAACCCGCAAGATTATCTCTATCTGTTGTCACTTGGACATTGAAATTTTCTGAGGGTAGCATTCCAACAAGCCCTTGGACATTTTGCGAAATGATTTGTTTAATTTCAGGGCTTACAGACTGAGCGACACGGGCTAAGACTTCAGGCGACTGATGCTGTAAATATTTGAGCAACTGATTGGGAATTTCTTCAAAGTTATCATTCAGAAGCTGATTGGGGTGTTCCTCAGGGTTGTCATTTAAAAAGTTAGGATCAAACACCATTTGCAATTTTTTTAGCTGAGTGGCTAACTCTACTCTAAACCATAGTAGAAGGGTGAGACATATTACCTCTCTCAGGAGATAGGAGTCAGGAGTCAGGAGACTGGAGTTATTTTTATTTCTCTTCCCCCCGTGCTTCAAGCGCTTCTTCTCCCTCTGCCTCTCCCCTGCCCAAGTTGAGGGCTAATTGTTGCGGAAGTTGGTCGATTTGGAAATACTGATGAAATTTGGAAGTGACTTGTAGCGAATAGGATCGAGAATCACTGTCTCGGCGTTTCCGCACGAAACCGAGTTCAACGAGTTCTTGAACATGTTGATATGCTCCTGAACCACGTAGGTTAATGAGATCGCTTTGAAGTATGGGACTATTGAGGGCGATCGCTGCTAGACTCCGCAATGCTCCAACACCCAATTCTACGGGGATCATAATTTGTACTAGGTCGTGAAAGTCTGATCGCAGTTGCAAACTGTAACCAGTCGGAGTTTCCACTACTTCCAAAGCACTATCTCGATGGGCGTACTCATCAATTAACTCAATTATACCCTCCTCAGCAGTAGCGCGATCGCAGGCGGCATAATCAGCAATTTCGCCGATTGACAGGGGTTTACCTTTTAAATAGAGAATCGCTTCGATTTTAGTCGCTGAATTCATCGGTTCTTCGTCATTGGTTATTGGTCATCACGCCTTAGCCATTGCTTGCTACGCTGCATTCAGGACATATGACCAATAAAAATTGTGTCGCATGATACCATGATTATCTTTCTGAGTCAATACTTACTATTAACATCAACAAAATTTATCATACATAAAGCCCGAAGGCTAAAGGTATTTGTCAGAAGGACTCTAAGCGGATCTTCAATTAGGATTTACGAACGGGGAATTACCTTACCCGGATTGCTCACAAAGATTTAAACAACGTGCCTAAAATGGTTATACTACTTAGATTTGAGAGTAAGTACCCCGTCAACATACAGTCATAATTCGCACTGCGTCTAAAATGCTCAAACTCTATTGAGAATAAAGGGTTTTGGTAATAGCGATAAGCGAAGCCGACGTCTAAAGGCATATCGCGACGAAGAGTGAGAAATGTGGGCTTACTCCTCACCCAGTCTATTTTTCAAAATAAACTCGGCAATTGCCAAATCTTGTGGAGTCGTCACCTTTAAATTTGTCTCTTCACCCTCAACAATTTGCACGTTGTAGCCGCACTTTTCAAACAAAGCCGCGTCGTCAGTGACTTCCCATCCTTGACGAATCCCCTCGGCATGACACTGTTTCAATAATTTAACATCAAATCCTTGAGGAGTTTGTGCCGCCCACAGTTGCCGTCGATCAGGTGTACTTTTAATGATGCCATCTTCACCTACAACTTTGATCGTGTCCTTTACACGTACTCCAGCGATCAAACCATGACACTGGGACAAGGCGTAGGCGCACCTGTCAAGTAAATCGGCTGTAGCAAGACATCTAGCTCCATCATGAATTAAAACCTGCTTGGCGGAGTTTGGCAGAGCCTGTAAGCCATTATAAACAGATTCTTGACGAGTTGAGCCACCTAGAATCAACTCCACTGGCTTGGTAAGCTTCTGTTGAGTAAGAATAGTCTTGAAATCTTGCCAGTCAGTAGGTTGAGAAATAATACCTATCCAAGTTATATAATGTGAAGCTTCAGCCGCTTTGAGAGTCCAACTGATAATTGGTTGCGATCTCACTCTTAAAAGGAGTTTGTTGCGATCACTCCCCATTCTGCTTCCTGTTCCCGCAGCTGGAATTAATAAATGCACGATCTTCCCCAACTTTATACTAGTTAATGCTTAACGGTTAATGGTAATGAACAATTAGCAATTAATAACTAATAACTAACAAACCCTATCTTCCCCTAAAATAGGGAGCGAGTAAGCGTAAATAAATATTATGCGAGTAGTAGCCCTTGTTCCTGGCGAAGTTGGCGACCAAATTCTCTTCTTTCCCACTCTTGATGACCTGAAGCGGCATTACCCCAACGCCCACATAGATGTTTTTGTGGAACCCCAATCAAAGGCAGCTTACCGAGTGAGCAAGTCAGTTGACGAGGTACGGATGTTTGATTTTAAAGACCGTAACAGTATGGCTGACTGGGCAAATTTGGTAGGAGTAATTCGCGAACGCGACTACGATGTTGCAATTGCTTCAGGGCAAAGCTGGTTAGTGGGTTTATTACTCTGGTTGACTGGAATTCCCACGCGCATTGGTTATCAAGGTAAAGGATCTGCTTTTCTTACCAACCCAGTTCCTTTGAAAACAGAGCAGTATGCTGCTACTATGTACCACGACCTGTTGCAAGGGTTGGGCATCAAGTCTCCAAGTCCCGACTTAACAATCAACGTGCCGTCTACAGATATTGACTGGGCAGACAAGGAGCAACAACGGTTGGGAATCAAAGAAACAGGCTACGTTTTAATTAGTGGTAGCTCGAGCAAGGTAGCCAAGCTGAAAAGTCAAGATAACATCTACCCTGTTAAGTACTGGCAGCAGATTATTCAAGACTTACAGTACAAGCAGCCAGATATGCCTATAGTGGTAATCTCTGAACCAGATGATCAAGAGTTTGTCAATAGTCTCAAGCAATCTACGTCAAATATCAAGCTCAGTTCTCCGGATGATATTGGCAAATTAGCAGCGATGATTGCTGGAGCAAACTTAATGCTATGTACGGATAATGTATTGATGCAATTAAGTGTAGCAGTACAGACTTATACCATTGCTTTATTTGGTTCCACACAACCGACTAAACTATTGCCTCAAAGCAATAAATTCCTTGCCATTAAATCGCACACAGGCAAAATGACTGATATTGCACCCCAAACTGTTTTGGAGAAAATTTGGGGTGGCTAGATCGGTCGTTTTCCCAAATCGCGATACGGCTTAAGCCGTGGCCGTAGGCATCGCGTACTGAGGAGGTAGATGAGGCAGGAGTGATCTGGGTAACTAAGAATAACACTCCTGCCTTCTATCTAAATAGATGCAATTTAAATGCTAATAAACTAGCCATAAATAAAAATTTTAGGTTAAAACAAAGATCGGTTACAAAGAACAGTAAGGCTGAGGATTTTCGGCGTTTTGGCAATGAATTGTTGCCAGTCCTGCCAGATGTCACAATCTTATAAGTGGATTTGACGCGCCATGTTTTGTGTTCTTTCACTTCTGTCTTTCTATCTGGATGAGTGTATCTACACTCTCATCTGATGAACTATTAAAAGGAAAAATCAATGGCGATTCATTTACATGACTTTATTAGCAGCGGAAAACGTTACATACAAGTAGAAAGTCAACCACATCATATTACATGTATTTTTAGAAAAATTATCCAGCAATTCAAGGATATACATTTATGTAAACTTAACGATGCAGAAAGTGTATACTTCGAGGATAAAGAAGATGAAACAACTACTTTCTATCAAGCTGCAAGCAGTGATTTTGCTCGCTCGGGGATTTGGACTTATCTTACGTATGAATGTTCAAAGGGTAAAGAGCAAGTATTTAATGACTCATATATTAACACCAGCGTCAACCCTTTAAAAACACTATTAGCAGGTCAAAAACTGATTCAAGTAGCTGTAGATATTAATGAGTATCTCAAATATAAATTTTATCAAGATGAATATTTAGAGATTCGACTTCCTTTAGATTGGAATACTCTCGAAGGAAGAGAAATAACTCACCTTCTTTTAGAAGAAATAAATGCTTTCAAAGCCTCATCTATTTTCTCAGAAGATGCAGGCAAAGAGTATATGAAAACCGTTATAGATAAATTTATTCAAATTGCAAGGAAGATCCTAAAAATTGGTGGAACAAGGAAAGACTTTGAATTAGCACAATATGAAGTACTCAATAAAATTAATATTAATGATATGGTAAACTTAATTATTGAATACAACGATTACCGTCTCTGGCAAGCTACGTTACCGAGCAAATCTAAAGCAGTTGGACATGCTTTCAATACCGCATTAAGCCTAATAAGCCAGATGAAATAATGTTAGTGGTTAGTTGCTGTTTGTTGACTATTGACCACTAACAATAATAGATCAACTTCTTTCAAAGCATCTCAAACAGAGCATCATCTAATTCATAACCTAGTAGTTGCGCCATTGACTGGAGGCGAGACTTGCCGGGAATATTCTGCTGTTGTAGCCAATCAGTTAAAAGAAATAACTTGTTCATTAAAAATATTTCTAGAGCTTCAGGATTATACAGAATGCCTTCTTTACTACTAAATTGATGCGGTACAAGCATGGCAGCATAGCGCACTAATTCCCCAGCTTTGTAATCAAGTAAAAAAGGTAACCAAGGATAGCGAGCATCTAAGCGAATAAACCAAAGCCTCACCTCTGGAATTTCAGGAAGTTCCCGTGGATCATCTGGTTCTTGAGAATAGTCAATTTCAAAGCGCAGCTGCTGTTCATAGGATAAGATTGCTCCCTCTAGCAAAAGTTTTTCAATGACTCTTACTGCTGTTGAGAGATCCAAGGTGTTGATACTGTCAGTGTTGAGTGAGATAGTGATTGTCATCGAGTTAGAAAAAATAGCCAAGGGCAACTCATAGTACTCTTTTCTGGCTCCAAAATAACTGAATCTTTAGGTTGAGTTGAGCATAGTTGAAGCAGTCAGCTATGATCCCACAAGGTTTCCTTGTGGAAGAGTGCTTGTACATCTCGACACAAATTTTCACTGAATGTAAAGACACTAGTATCATGGTGTCTGTATACCCACATACCTTTTTCTTTCTGCGCTTAAGCCTTTGCCTTTCTTGGTAACGCTTGGCCTGATTGAGAAGCAATCGCACAAAGTTAAGATACGCCTACTTTCTAGTAGACGTTTACAGCTATTTTAAGCTAAAGTTGTAATGAGTTTACTTTATAAAAACAAAGCAACCGTCAAGCAAGACAAGAATATATCCTGCCTACAGTTTTATAGTAAGCAAAGGTAAAAGCTCCGATAAAGGATAAGGTGTCGCATTTATAATCGTTAAATATACAAAGTATCAAACCCTCTCTTCAGAGAAAATTATCTCAATAAAAAAAATTACAGTATGCAACAGCAAGCAGTATTTGCAAAACCAATCCGTTCCCTTGAAGATGCTTTAGAACAGTGTCAATTGCTGGGTATGCGTGTGAGTCGTCAGCGTCGCTTTATTCTAGAACTCCTTTGGCAAGCAAATGAGCATCTTTCGGCTCGAGACATTTATGATCGCCTAAATCAGCAAGGTAAAGCGATCGGTCATACTTCTGTCTATCAAAATTTAGAAGCATTATCCAGCCAAAGTATTATAGAGTGTATCGAACACTGTGATGGGCGTTTATACGGTAACATCAGTGATTCCCACAGTCATGTTAATTGTCTGGACACAAATCAAATTCTAGATGTTCATCTAAAATTGCCAGAAGAAATCATCCATCAAGTTGAAGAACAAACTGGAGTGCGGATTACCGAGTACACTATTAACTTTTATGGATATCGTAACTCCCGAGAGTGAACTACCTACATCAACGGCACGCAGTATGATGTAGGATTCTAGCTTCATTGACAGATGCCTTTCTATCTTTGGGATTATTGCTCATGCTCTGCTTCGCTAGTGTAATGACGGGGAACCCTCCGCCAACTGCCTGACTGGCACTTGAAACTTGTGTACATCACAAGAAAGAAATCTTTATTTTCCCTCAAGAAATAATGGTGCCTTTAAACCGATTTTATTCCTCTTACTTATTAATTAATACTTCTGCTTTGTTTTGTGAATTTTTCTAAAAAGGGATTTTTGGTTGGCGAGCGCAAACTCAAAGGTTTCTTCAAGTACAAAGTAGCAAAGGCAAGACAGTGCATTGTGTAGCTAGTGCGCCTATACCGTAGCCATTGCAGGCACAAGAGCGTAGGGTTTCCTCTTGTTGTAGCGACTACAGTCGCAAAGAATACATTAATTGTAGTCTGAATAAATAAAAACTGCTGCAACTGTTCGATATACGTGCTGTCCTACTTTATGTAAGCTTTTAATGAACCGTATAGTACCTGTATTTCTGCAAGGACTATGAGCGATGTATTTTTGAAATTATTGTTAGTTGACCAAGACTCAATCTTTAGACTAGGACTACACGTAGCTCTGGAACAAGTACCTAATTTACAAGTTGTATCGGAAGCAGAAACATACAGTGCTGCTCTGCAAACTTTAGCAGAAATGGCGCAAAAAGACTTCAATCAAGTTAATTTGGTGGTTTTGGAACTAGGCAATGGTTTTACTGCCGACGAGCATCTCGGTTTAAAAATGTGTCGGCACTTAAAAACCGAATATCCAAACCTGCCGATACTGCTTCTTAGTTCTGTCAGAGAACAAAGGTTACTTTTAGCAGCAAGAGCTAGTGGGGTGGAGGGTTACTGCCCTAAAGGTACGCCTATCTCTGAATTAGTCGCTATTATGCGGTTCGTGAGTGTGGGTATTTCTTGTTGGTTTGGAGATAGTGGAATTAAAGAGATAACTCCTCACTCCTCCCGATCACCTTTTGCTATTATACGCAATAATCTCCGTCTGTCTGAAAGTAGTTACATAGATGCTACATTGGCAGAAGTAACAGCACAATTAAAAATTCCTGGACTGCTTTTACTGGATCGGGCCATTTTGGCAGGACGCAGACGAGAACTATTGACGGCTCGTTGGCTTATTAATCGGTTGTTTAGTTCACCATACCAAAGGAAACGAGTTATGGAGACGCAAAATGCGAGATCGTCAAAATCTTATTTAGAAGAATCAGCGATCGCGTCTTTACAATTACCGCTTTCTACTTATCCCAAATCTGACTCCTCCTCCACGCCCAATTCTCCCTCTCTACTTAACCCTAAATTCTTGCAAGCAGCATTATTTAGCTCTTGCGTCAAGAAATTACAATTGAATTTGCAAAATGTCACAAATATTCCCTTAGAAATTGATATTTTGCGCTTAGATAAAAAAAGAGATTTACTTTATATTATATTACAAAAAATAGTTAATATCTTAGATGAAATCCGTACTTCTCAAGTTGATTATAAGAGATTATACGAATTAAAAGATACTTTACTATTAGATGTGTTTCAAGTAGTTAACATAGATTTTTTTGGCAAGTTTTCTAGGGTACAAGTGGGAGAACATCAATTAGAAGTTGTTACTTTGTTACTACAGGAGACAAAAGTAGTACAAAGGGATATTTTGAATAAAATCCCCTTAGTTAATGAATTACTTTCTTATCTACTCTTTGAAACAGATTTGCTAGTTGATAACAAGTTATATCAGGTAGGTAGCGTTGAAGCGCAAGAGCAAGCGTTAATTATCTTAGAAAATGTGTTAATTCAAGTTGCAAATGCTGTGGTCCAGCCATTATTGAACAGGTTAGCGGATGTAGAAACAATCAAGCAAAATTTCTATGATAAAAAGTTAATTTCTACACGGGAAATTGAACGTTTTCGGAATAACTTATCTTGGAGATATAGAATCAAAAATTTAATACTTGAACCAAAAGCAATTTTTGAAAGTCGCTATCAACTCTTTGTATTTGCACCTCGCGGTATTGCCACAGTTTCGATTTATGCTCCGCGTAGTCAAGAGTTAGTACAACTATCTGGTATCCCGCTAATTATTACTCTAGCACTAGAGTTCCGTGATGCGATCGCTCCCCGTATACAGTCTCTATTGTCTTTATTTGGCAACGGTCTTGTGTTCATTCTTACACAAGTGATTGGGCAAAGTCTAGGTTTAATTGGTCGTGGTATTATTCAAGGCATTGGTAGTTTTTCGTTATCTGATAGTAAAAATAAAAAGTTATGAATTAGGTAGTTGATTATTATAAAAAGAGTACAATTAGCAATCAGCGATGAGTAGTTACCCACTCTTTCGCAGTTTGCTCGATAATTTCTGAAAAACTGGGAGAGACAAACGATAGAGTCGCAAGATGATGGACTTTAATTTTTTGAGCGATCGCCAATGCAATAATATTAATTAACTCCCTAGCTTCTGCACCCAGAATCGTTGCTCCTAAAATTTCCCCATTGCGGAGGACAATTAATTTACAGAGCCCTGTGGTTTCATCCCTAAGCTGAGCAGCTGCCAATGTTTTAAAAAACTGCCGCAAAACAATAACTTCATTATGACTGTATCGGCGTTTTGATTGCACTTCTGTCAAACCCACTTGAGCTAGTGTAGGCTGAGTTAATATTGCCCAAGGAACGTATTGATAATTAACTTTGAACCTAGGAGTAAACAAAGCATTTTGTAAAGCGATTTTTGCCTCATAATAAGCAATGTTAGGACAGTCATAGCCACCAATGACATCACCACAAGCATAAATACGGTGGTTGGTTGTCTGTAGTTTATCGTTCACAAGTAAGCGATGCTGATTCCATTTAACACCGACTGCTGCCAAGTTGAGAGATTCAATATTTGGCTGCTGCGCGATCGCCACGACAATTTCATCAGTTTCAATTGCCTTGTCTCCCACCTGAAGCCACTTCTTATCGTGAATCCGTCTTACCTGGGTGACTTGTGTTTGGGTAAGTACGCGCACACCTTCTGCTTCCAATTGACTGCAAAGCAGCTGAGCTATCTCTGGATCAACATGAGACAAAATTAGTGGGCGATCTACTATCAGTGTCACGTTACTACCCAACCGCACCAATGTTTGTGCCAGTTCAATGCTTTGAGGCACTCCACCAATAATCACCCAGCTTTTAGGTGGTTGAGGACTGCACAAAGATTGCCAAATATTAGATAAGGTAATAAAACCAGTTTTTCGCAATCCTTCAATCTCTGGGTTTACTTGAACAGAAGTAGCTAGCAGATAAGCGCGTGCGCTTAGTATACGGTCATTAACAGCAAATGCCAAAGGAGACGATTGAAATTGACCGTTACTAAAAATAATATCGACTCCTTTGGCTGCTAGGATTACTGGTGAATACTGCTCTTGGAGATTAGAGGTAACACCAGTAGTCCATAACTTCGCCTGTTGCCATTCGATAGATACTTGGCATTTTTCTGTCTGAGGTTTACCCTTATCAGAACTGCCGTTTTGCATAACTCTCGTGCTGTCTGTTGAGGTATCAGCACTATTAGCATAAAGACCAAATTGAGCAGCATTACTCAGCAACTTAGAGAGTTCACCAATTTCTTTAAGAGCATAATGGTGAATCAATCCATAGCTAACTATGGGTTCTATCAAAGCAACTTTGGCTTTTAGTTGAGTGGCACTCAAGGCTGCATAGCGTCCAGCAACACTGCCACCAATAATCACAACATCGTAATCAGGAATCACAGGAATAAAAAGTCGGGGACAGGAGACGGGAAACGGGAGACGGGAGACAGGAGACAAAAGACAGGAGACGCGAGACGGGATTTATTATTCTTCCCGAACCGACTCCAAGGTATCTCTCCCCTACTCCCCCTCTCCCTCACTCTCACTCTCAGCTATAGCTGCTAACAAGCGTTGGTTATCAGAGGAAGTGCGAACAGCTACCCGAAAATAGCGATCGCCTAGCTCAGCAAAACTGAGGCAATCGCGAATGAGAATCTGGTGATGCTGGAGTAATTTTTGCTGTAACTGCAAAATAGACTGCTGCTGCGATTCAATTAGTAAAAAGTTAGCAGCACTATGTAAAGGTTGTAATCCTGGTAGAGAAGCTAAACCCTGAAAGAGTTTGTTGCGTGCTTCTGGTAACCATGTCCAGGTTAAAAGCTGAAACTTATTATCCTGGAGTGCGGCAACTGCTGCTGCTGCTGCTAGGGTGTTTACAGGCCAGGGATCACGCCACGATTGCCACAATCGCAGACGCTCAGGGTGAGCGATCGCATATCCGAGTCGCAGTCCGGGGAGACTGTAAAATTTGGTCAGCGATCGCAAAATTACTAAGTTTGGATATTGCTGCACCACATGAATCAGGCTTTGTTCCTGATCTGGATGCAGAAAATCCATAAACGCCTCATCTACCACCACTAAAGCAAATTCCTCCAAGCATGGCAGAATCGCTTCCCTTGAAAATAACATTCCCGTCGGGTTGTGAGGGTTATTCAGCAGTAGTCCGTGTTCAGTCATCAATCCTGAGAATGAAGTCCTGAGGATACTTGTTAAGTTTGAGTTCGGAACTCTTTGCTCTGGACTAATCAGCGGAAAACTTAGTACTTTGGCGTTGTATGCCGCCAAGGCCCGGTAGTAGTCGCCAAAGGCTGGAGTTATTAAAGCTGTCCCAGCTAACTGTGCTAATTCTCTACCTGCCAAAGTTAGCAACTCTGCCGAGC
>JAQYWP010000418.1 GCA_029379285.1 Rhizonema sp. PD38 | reverse complement strand
TACTTCATTACGTGGTTTTGTCTGCTCACTATCACTCAAATCCCTATATATACCAACTAGCTTTTCTCGATCAATTTCTCCTTTTTCGGTTAGAGGCATTTGTTCTAATTGAACAAAGTCTATTTGACTTGGCACTCCAAAGCGATCGCACAGTTGTACCTCCTGCAATTTACTCAAAGATAATCCTGGGGTTTGTGTGGTGAAATAAGCAGTTAACTTCTTTAAAGTGTAACAATCGCCAATTAAACTTCGGATATGTGGTCTATTGCTATCTAAACCTATCAACACATGATGAAGGCGATGAGATAACGCTGTCAATAAAGAATAAATTCCTTCTTTGGGAAGAATAGCAAAATAACCCTTAGCACGACTGATTTCTTGGAATTGATAACCCAGGCTCATACCAGTTTCATTCCACATACTCCAAGAACAGCAATAGCTGTGCAAACGGTTGTGTCGTTGATAATCACAAAAAGCGGACTGAAAACTATTAGCAGCAGCATAGGCAGCAACGGTATTCCCTCCAAAGAAGCCATTGACCGAAGAAAAGTGTATAAACAAAGCATCAGCATTATTTTTAAGTAGTTGATGCAACACCCAAGTCCCACTAACTTTAGAATGCAAAACAGCGGCGATATTTTCAGGAGTTTCCAATTCTAAAAGTTGTTCTTGAAGAACTCCAGACAGATGAAATACTCCATCAAGCTGACTTCCCCATTGAGATACAACTTCTTCTACAACCTGTTGTAATTGAGGCAAATTGCAGATATCTACAGTTTTATAGATGACTGAACCTGATAGTTTTTGCAACTGTTGATAAGCTCGTACTTTTCTTGCTACTTTATCTTCATAATCTCCTATCTCAGTATTGATATCACGTAAGGAAGTTCGACCTACTAACAGTAAGCGTGCCTGATAATTTTCTAGTAAATATTTAGCAATCTCAATGCCAATACCTCCTAATCCTCCAGTTAGAAGGTATAAACCTCCCACTTTTAAAGGAATTTCTTGCTGAGATTCAGAGGTCATATAGGCGGATTCAAGACGAGAAACTAAACGTTTTTTATTTCTATAGGCGACCTCTAGCTCTTTATCTGGAGAACAAAGTTCTTGCCAAACATAAGTGCTGTTAACCTCCACCTCTGCTATTAGTAAGTTAAGGTGACGACAGCTTAACCAAAGCATTTCCTGGGGAATGGTTTTTAGCAAACCCAAAACAGTGGCTTTTTCATAAGCAATCTTATCTGTACAAGTAATAAATTGGCTATGACTGTCAATCCACAATAGTTGCACTGGCTGCTGTGTCCCTTGTATCTGTTTTAAAGCTTGCACTAAAAACAGTAAAGAGTATACTCCCTGTTGTTGACTGGACTCCAAATCCTCCAAACTATAAATTTCAGAATTGTACTCACTATAGCTCCATAGATGTAGAATATCCTCAATCAGAATTCCATTGATTGCTAAAGACTCTAATAAAAGCTGATAATGTTGCTTATTACCAGGATTCACCACATAGTGATTAGCATTGATTTTGGCAAAATTATTTCCTGCTTTTACCCGGATAAAAATACGATTTTGAGATTCTATCTGCTGACATAATAACTCACCTAACCCTAAAAGGTCTAAGAAGACTAAAACAACTCCATTTTTCTTAATAAATGAATGAGAGTTACCTTGTTTGTGATGCCAAGTTTTTTTATAAAACCAATTAGGAATAGTATTAGCATTTTCTAAATGGATATCGATAGCTTTAATAACTTCCCTAAAATTTCCTAACTCTAACATCTGTTTTAGTCGAGAACGCTGGATTTTACCACTCGTTGTTTTAGGAAAATTTTGATGAGACACCGGAATTATATATGTTGGAGTAATTCCAGTTTGAGATGCTATTTTTCTCCGTATAGTTTTTATTAATTCTATATCATATTCAGTCTGTAAGTATCTTGGTGTAAAGAAAATTGCCAGTCCCTCAGTCCCTGTTTCTGGGTTAGAGAAGCTACAAGTTCCTACATAAGTGGGTTCCACTCCCTTGATATCGTTAACAATTTCCTCAATTTCATGGCAATAGTAATTGACTCCGTTAATAATTATTAACTCTTTTTCTCTACCCGTCAAAACTAATCGACTATTGAGGATAAAACCCAAATCTCCTGTATTTAACCAACCATCTCCAACGAAAGTTTCTACATTAACTTTTGGATTATTTAAGTAACCCGGAGTTACAACTTTCCCTTTAATTTGCAATCGACCAATCATACCTTCTGGCAAAATTTGGTTCTCTAAGTCTGTGATGCGAATCTGGACTCCTGGTACTGGAACACCTAAATCGACAAATTCAATAGCATCAGAAGCAGTTGCTTCTGCTTTTACCAAACGAGATCCCAAGGATGATTTTTTAATTCGATGGATACTTTTTTGACAATCAAACTGATTTTGATAAGTCATGCAAGTACAAACTTCTGCCATACCAAAAGCAGGCTGCATCATTTGAGATGAAACACCAAAAGGAGCAACTATTTCGAGAAATTCTCGCACCACTGTAGGAGTAACTTGTTCTCCAGCATTCATCCAGAATTTTATAGAAGAAAGATCCCAGGTTCTACGAGGGTCTTTTTTGAGGGCATCGCTGACTAATTTAAATCCAAAATTTGGTGACCAAGTGTGGGAAACACGATATTTCTCAATCAAATCCAACCATTTTAGGGGATTAGTTATAATCACCTCATTTGCTACCTCAATTTGCTGACAACCAAAATAAGTATCTTTAAAGTGGCAGGTCAACAGAGGTACAACATGATCTACAGGTAACCAATTAAGGCAAATATTGTTTGAATCATACCCATTAAATTGCTGAGCAGCATGAATATGAGTAACAATTCCTTGATGTGTTTCTTGAATACATTTGGGGATGCCAGTACTACCTGAGGTTAATTGTAAAAATGCTACCTCATCAGGACAGCTAGGATGTAACTGGTTGGTAGCTGGGTAATTTTTCATCTGTTCTAGGGATAGAACTTGCACTTCTGAAAAAGGTAACAATTCTTTAAGATTCTGAAGTGGTTCTATCAAAGATTCACTAGCTAGGAGTGGTGGGTGCTCAAGTAATTCCCAAGCGCTATATAACTTATTGACTACAGTATTTTGTTCCTTATAAGTCGCTACTGCTACAGTTACAGGTTGAATGCCACCAAGAATACATGCCCATAATGCTGGAAAGTAATCTCGCAGAGATTCAATTTGCAATATGATGCGCTCTCCAACTTTTAACCCTTGATGTTGTAAGCCATTCAATATACATTGAGCTTCTTTCAATAAACTGCCATAAGTTTGAGAAATTTCTTTTTCATTAGATAAAAAATAAAATATCTGTTTTTCTTTGTGTAAAGTGGCAGTTTGAATCAATGCCTCTGTTAAAGTTTTAGGTGTTTCTTCTGGGATAATTAAAAGCCCACCATCACTAATAGCAGGTACTGTAGCTTCAAAATCAGTTTTTAGGTGAACAAATTCAGCACTAGAGGTAATTTCTGAACTAATAGGAGGTAAAATATCAGTAAAAGTATTAAGGGGTAGTAATTCCGAGAGATGTAATCTTGAAGGTGAGTTAGTTTGATTTTCCTGAACCACCGCTACCTGCTCAATTTCTGAATAAGAACGCATTTTTTCTTCCCAACGTTCTACTAATTTCAAGTCAATCACCTCAATGGAAGCTAGGGCTACTTCATCTACTTGTCCTTCAACGGTTAGTGGTAAAGTGGATACTGGCACGTAGGCACAGGGCAAGATGTAACCAGGTAATTGGGACTTTAAATGGTTATGGAGAGATTTTTCAGAAAAAGACCCATCGTTCACCACATAAGCTACTAATTCTTGGTTGCGTGCCATGACATAGCAATCTTCCACTCTCTTAACTGCTAGTAAGGCTTGTTCTATCTTTTGTAGGTTTAACCTTTGTCCCTTAATATTCGCCAATCGATGCACAAATCCCAACAACTCTAGAGAATTGGTTCTCTGACAACGACCCCATTCTCCAGTTTTCAATAAAATACCGAATTGTGGATGTTGTATTAAGCTGACAGATTCTTGTCCTTCTTGATGTAAGTAGCTTTGGGATAAATGAGAAGTATTTAAATAAATTTCTCCTTCCACACCTAAAGGAACCACCTCTCCAAACTCATCTAAAATATAAATTTGTAAATTATTTGACGAGTCAGGATGAATGTATTTGTGATTCCAGTAGTTTTTAGAGATTTCATTATAAACCTGTAGTAAATGATATCGTTCTGCTGTACTGAACAATGATAGTTTCCCTACTTTTTGTTGAGGTTTTTCTACAATTGCTGATAACAATGTCTGGAAGTGAGCAGCCATTTGCTCAATCGTTTCTCTATCAAACAATTCTGTATTGTACTCCCATGAACTTATTAGTTCTTGTGTAGTCTCATCCATCAAAACTGTTAGATCAAACTTGGCAGTTTTGGTTTCTGAACTTAACGGAGTCAAAGACACACTTGGTAATTCTAATTTATCCATAGGCGCATTCTGAAGCGCAAACATAACCTGAAATAAAGGTGAATGACTTATGACTCGTTGTGGTTGCAGCGCTTCTACGACTTGCTCAAAAGGTACATCCTGATGTTGATATGCTTTGAATGTAGTTTCCCTAACTTGTGTCAGTAAGCTCTCAAAACTAGGATTATCTTTTAAATGGACTCTCAACACCAAAGTATTCACAAAAAAACCAATCAGAGACTCAATTTCATTGCGGTTGCGATTGGCAATTGGTGAACCAATTAAAATATCTGATTGACCGCTGTAACGATACATTAAGGTGGCAAAGGCTGCTAACAGGGTCATAAATAGAGTACTACCCGTCTGCCTTGACAATGCTTGTAATTTTTGGGTTAATTGTATGCTTAAGCTAAAATTTTCCGTTGCACCACGATGCGTCTGTATGCTAGGGCGCGGGCGATCCGTTGGTAGTTGCAATAGTTCTGGTGCATCCTGTAATTGAGATTTCCAGTACTGTAGTTGTTGTTCCAGTACTGCCCCACTCAACCATTGTCTCTGCCACAGGGCAAAGTCGGCATATTGAACCTCTAATTCTGGTAAAGGGGATGGTGTTCCAGCACAAAAGGCTGGATAAAGAACTGATAGTTCTCGAATGAACAAGCCAATTGACCACCCATCGGAGACAATGTGGTGCATATTGATACAGAACACATAGTCGGTGTGTGATAACTGCCATACATGACACCGGATCAAGGGGGCAATCTCTAAGTCAAACGGACTCAGCGCTGATTGTTGGATTTGTTGTTCTAGAAATAGTTCTCGTTCGTTGTCTTCTAGGTGTTGTAAGTCCACCACCTCTAAGTTGATAGTAGCTTCTGGGTGAATCACCTGTCTTGGAGTGCCATTCACCGTGGCAAAACTGGTGCGAAGTAATTCGTGGCGACGCACAATTTCAACTAAAACTTGGTGGAATGCAGCGAGATTTAATTCCCCAGTTAGGCGCAGGGCGGCAGGCATATTATAGGTTGCCGAATCTCCTTCAAGTTGGTTGAGGAACCACAGTCTTTCTTGGGCAAAGGACAGGGGTATTTCCTCAGTGTTTGCGGCAATCCGCTTAATTTTAGAACTTGTGTCTTGGTGTAAAAAGGTCAGAATCTCTGCTTTGTATTCAGCTATCTGAGCTTGAAGTTGGGGTGTCAATACTTTTTTGGGAGCCTTGCATCGCAGCTGATCTCCATCAAGCGTTAGTTTCACATCTAAACTACGAAGATGTGATAAAAACTGGTACACGTTCATATGTTAATCTCCTCGTAGTTATCGTCTGAATCGGAAACTTGTGGTTCTTGGGTTGTCCAACTTATGATGTCGTAACAATCAGCTAAGCCAGCTACAGTTGGTGTCTCAAATAAACTACGCACTGGTAAATCTATCTGGAAAACTTGGCGTAAGCGAGATATAACTTGAGTGGCGAGGAGAGAATGTCCCCCTAGTTCAAAAAAGTTGTCGTGGATGCCGACGGCTTCTATCCCTAACACGGTAGCGAAGATGTGTGCAATGATTTCTTCATTTGGAGTCCGAGGGGCTACATATTCCCGCTCTTGCTCGATGTAGGCATCGGGTGCAGGAAGAGCGAGTCTGTCTATTTTGCCGTTAGGAGTTAGGGGAAGGGTGTCGAGAATGACGAAAGCAGAGGGCACCATGTAGGCAGGAACTTGCTGTTGGAGGAATTCACGTATTTGGTTAGTGTTGAGAGTTTCCTCCTCACAGACTACATAGGCAATCAGGCGTTTAAAAGTATCTGTCGAAGCAATGACTACGGTTTGTTGAACTTGGGGATGACTACTCAAAACTGCTTCGATTTCGCCCAGTTCGATGCGGAACCCCCGAATTTTAACTTGATTGTCAATCCGCCCGAGATACTCTATCTCACCAGTGGGCAAATATCGAGCTAAATCTCCAGTTTTATATAACCGCTTTTCTACTCCCTCATTAAAGGGGTGAGGAATAAACCGTTCTAAACTCAACTGCTGACGATTTAAGTATCCTCGTGCTAATCCATCTCCACCGACATAAATTTGTCCTTTCACCCCAATTGGCACTGGTTGTAAGTTGTCATCAAGGATATACATCTGTAAATCGGGAAGTGGACGACCAATCATACTGCCAGTGTTATTGAGGTCATTGATGATTAGAGGTCGATAAGTAACGTGTACAGTCGTTTCTGTAATACCGTACATATTTACTAATTGCGGATGGCGGTCTTCGTGTTGCTCAAACCAAGGTTTTAAGCTTTGTAACTCTAAAGCTTCCCCACCAAAAATCACTAGCCGTAAACTTAGTTCTTTTGGGGTGTCGTTGAATTTTTCTATACCTATAAGTTGACCAAAAGCAGATGGGGTTTGGTTGAGTACTGTTACCCGTTCGGAACAGAGTAACTCGTAGAAAGTTTGAGGCGAGCGACTGATCCAGTAGGGGACAATAATAAGGCGTCCACCATAAAATAAGGCTCCCCAAATTTCCCAGACAGAAAAGTCAAAAGCAATGGAGTGGAAATTAGTCCAGACATCATTGGCATTGAAGTGATACCAAGACTGAGTGGCTGTGAATAACCGCACCACATTTTTGTGTTCGATGGCAACGCCCTTGGGTTGTCCGGTGGAGCCAGAAGTATAGATGACATAAGCCAAATTAGCTGGACTGACAGTAATGCTCGGATTCTCCTGAG
>JAQYWP010000417.1 GCA_029379285.1 Rhizonema sp. PD38 | reverse complement strand
TTATTTACAAGGCTTCCAGATTACTTCTATTTGAGTCTCAAATAGGATTGCTATAACATAAAAATGTAATCTTTTTGTCTAGTTGATAGTAATAAACAATATTGAAACTATCTCTTCAGTTGCATACGATGATAATAGAAGAAGACTAATAAATGTCTAATTCCGAAAAATACGATCTGAATTAGGAGGATATGAGCAAATGTCTAAGATTACAATATCTAACTTACATCCAGAAAAACTAGAATATCAAGAAATGCCAGAAGTACAAAAACTGTCTGACACGGAACAAAAGGGATTGCTAGGAGGAGGAAATTTCTCTTGGTCTGTAGGCTTTCAGATCACTTACCGCTTTTAATTCTAAAAAATAAATAAATTGCTGCTATATTCCACTTCTATACGAAAGGAAAGATAGCAGCAATTTTCTACTAAATCGAAGACTGAACTTACATCACTGGCACACGCTTACCGCTTACTTCAAATTATGGAGTAAAATCGCCCCTTTATAAGCGAGGGAGAGCCATTGCATAAATCCTGAAATAGTTTTAATTACTCTTGCTTTGGTTATAGACAACATCAGTAACTAACTTGCTTTTGTTGAGAGCAACATCAAGCTCAACTTGCTTAACTTGTTGCTTTAGCCATTCTCCTAACAAATCTGACAGAATTTGCTGGCGTTGTTGCTTATCCAAGTGTGGTTGAATAATTTCCTCGACAAAAATTAGATATACACCAGAAGGCGTCACGATGGGTTTAAGAACCTGGGGTGGTTTAGCAGCAAATACCGCTGCGGAAATCTCCGGCTTTAAATCTTTACGCCTGACTATTCCTAGATATCCTCCTTTTCGCCGTAATTCTGTATCCTGGATGTATTTGTGAGCAACGTCATAAAAACTCATTTCACCTTCTTGAATAGCATAGAATAGTTCTATAGCTAAGTCTTCATCATCTAAAATGACCTCATACATCACCACATTGGTATAGTCTGGTTGATTTTGAAAAAAGTATGGTTCAACTTTATCTGCAAATAGATATGTAGCTAACTTTCCTGAAAGAACGGCATTGTCAACTATTTTCTCAAATTCCTCTAGAGATAGACTATGTTTTTCTAGCCATGCCCAGGTGTCATCAGCATTATTAAGTTTATTAGCTAACCGCAATTTATCTGCCGCTTTTTGAAGTTCCTCAGTCTCTACTTCGATACCCATCTTAGCCGTAGCATTTGCAATAACCTTACGGGCAACAATCTGCTCAACTATCTCATGAATTTTACAAGATAGCTTGACTTGTTCAAGAATATCTTCATTAGTAATGGTAATAGTTTGTGACATATTGTCCTTCTTAAACTAAGTAGATTAAATTGAAAGTGAAATTCTAATTCTGTTTGAAAAAGAGAGAGAAATAAAATTTTTTGGATAGGAGCTTTTCTCAGAAACTCAAGGGTTAGCTTAAGACATGAATCTCTTAACGCCAACATCCTACAATTTCACCTCACCCTGCTGCAACTTCTTAAACGGATCAAGCAAAAAATCAATAATCCGACGCTGGCGCACAATTATTTCAGCCGTTGCTGTATCTCCAGGACGTAGAGCAATACATTTATTTGCAGAGGGAATACAATTTTGTTTGAGAGTAATTTCCAAGTTATAGGCTGCCACCTTCCCATTCGGTGTTTCTACATCCAAAGTGGTTGGAGAAATCTCCAATAATTTTCCTTCTATTACACCATAATCCTGAAAAGGATAAGCATCAAACTTTAACTTGACTGGCAACCCTTTTCGCAAAAAACCACTCTCCGTGGTTGCCATCTGCGCCCGAATAATTAGCGGAGAACCAGATGGGGAAATCTCTGCAACCATTGCTCCTGGCTGCACTACAGAGCCTGATCGGGCGAACGGTAACTGAAAAACTGTACCATTCACAGGGGATCTTAACACTCGTTGTCCTAGCTGAAACTTTAACGATACAATCTGACTTTTATTCTGAGCAATTTCTGCTTTCAGGGTTGTAATATCTGTTTCTAGATTCTTTTGTTGTTCCTCGATTTTCAGCACAGCTAGTTTACCAGAACGAGTCAAGGTTTGATAACCTCTTTCCTGCTCTTCTAGTCGCAACTGTGCCTGTTCAATGTCTGCCTTTGCTTGTCGAAGAGTTCGCTCATAACTACTACGCTCTTCTGCTAAATGTAGCTTAGCCTGTGCAACATCTGACTTATTTTGTTCAGATAACTTTTGCCTTTCTTGAACCACATCTTGCTTGGCAACAACATTCGTTTCCGCAACAATACCTGCTTGTAATGCTTTTTGGTAGCGTTCAACTTCTGACTGTGCACTAGCTAAACTAATTTTAGCTAATTTATGAGCAGTTTGACTATGCTCATAAGTTTGAAGTACCTGATTGACTTGAGATAATTTTTCTTCCTTCTGTAAATCATAGGTATTCCTGAGAGTATTAATATTCTGTCTTGCTTGATCAATTTGAGCTTGCTTTTCCAATTGTTGAGATTGGTTCTGCTGCTGTTGAGTTGTCAAAGATACAACTAACTGACTCTTAGATGAATTTAACTGAGAAAATCGGTTTAGTTGTCCCTCCAATTTATCCTGCGCCTGCCGCAATTCGGCATTAATTAATTCCGATTCCAATAACAATAAAGTTTGCCCTAGTTTCACTGATTCACCTTCTTTGACTCGAATTTGTGCAACAGTACCTGCCACAGCCGCATCTAGCTTAACCGTCTTTCCCCTTGGCTCAAGTCGCCCTATAGCCGTACCCGTTTCATCCACCTTTGATAGCATCGCCCAAGGTAAAACTATAGATACAAAAACAACCAAAAAATACAGTAATCCTCTTGTCCAAACCTGAGGCAAGCTATCAAGTAATTCTTTAGATACATCAGACCAATCATTAGTTGATATAAATGGTATTTGGGAGGTTACATTTTCTGAGTGCTGTTCATCTCTATGGATTTGGGTTGCCCCCCGTCCATTTAATGTATTTGTCATGATTTTTCTTGATACAATTTGGGCTTTTGAACCATACATGGAGGCAGATCATGTTTGGTTATATTTGCATGGATTTATGGTTGCAGTTTTAGATTAGTGATGGGTAAGTTGTTTACGCTGTAACATCCAACTGCTGTTGATTGAGATAAAAAAAATGTCCTCGCTTCGCCATCAACTGTGAGTGAGTGCCACTCTCAATCAACACACCCCGATCCAGCACTAAAATCAAATCTGCATTGCGCACAGTCGAAAGGCGATGAGCAATGACTAACGTGGTTCGCCCCTTAAGAATTGTATTCAAATTCCTCTGAATAATTCTTTCCGACTCTGCATCCAGATGAGAAGTTGCTTCATCTAAAATTAACAACTTGGGGTTCCCTAATAACGCTTTAGCGATCGCTAGACGCTGACGTTGTCCACCAGATAACATCCCCCCACCCTCACCAATCTGCGTTTCATAACCCATCGGCAACTTTTTAATAAACTCATCAGCACCTGCCAACCGCGCCGCCTCAATAATTTCTTCTAATTTTGCCCCAGGATGTCCTAAGCTAATATTTTCCCGAATTGTTCCGCCAAATAGAAATGTATTTTGATCAACGACCCCAACATGCTGACGTAAGGAATGCAAAGAAATGCTGGTAATATCTTGTCCATCAATCAACACTTTGCCATCTGTGGGCGGATACAATCCTAAAACTAATTTAGAAATCGTAGTTTTTCCCGAACCACTACGTCCTACTAGTGCTACCATTTTCCCACTGTTTACTTCAAAATTAAGATTTTCTAAGACATTTATATCGCTTTCTGGATGATAACGAAATGTTACGTTTTCAAAGCGGATGTGTCCGCTGACTTCTGGTAAACTTTGCCGTGCTTGATGCTGCAAATCCTCCTCAGGTTCCGTATCCAACACATCATTAATGCGTTCGACCGAAATTACGACTTCCTGCAATTGATTCCACAATACTGTTAAGCGTTGGAAGGGCGTAAGAATATTTCCTAATAGCATATTGAATGCCACTAATTGCCCAATAGTTAACTGGTTTTGAATCACTAAATGTGCCCCAAACCACAGCAATACTGTAGTTACCACTGCTTGAATTGTGTTACTGAAAATTTGTAGACGATTGCTAATAACTTGCCCAGAAAAGTTAGTTTTTATCTCCTTATTTAATAACTCTTCCCAATGCCAACGCACTGTTTGTTCCACTGCTGTGGATTTAACAGTCCGTATACCAGTCAAAGCTTCAATTAGATAACTACTCTCTTTGGCAACAGCATTAAAGATTTCCCGAGAGATCCTTTGTAAAAAAGGTGTGGCAATCAATGCCAGCAAAGCAAAAGGCGGTACAATCACTAACACTAGCAACGCCATTTTCCAGCTATACCAAAACATCAATCCCACGTAGATAAACACTGTCAGTAAATCCAGCAGGATAGACAACGCCTCACCAGAAAGAAAGCGTTGAATCTTACGGTTTTCCTGCACGCGAGAGATGAGATCTCCCACGTAACGGGACTCGAAGTAACTTAACGGTAACCGCAGAGTGTGGCGAATAAACGCAATAATCAGTGCTAAATCCACCTTATTCGCCGTGTGATCTAACAGATACTGCCGTAAGCCCGTCATCGCCACGCGAAAGAGGCTAAAAATCAGCAACCCTATTCCTACTGCCGTTAAAGTTAATTCAGAACGCTGCACTACCACTCTGTCTAAAATCAACTGCGTGAATAGTGGGGTAATCAGTCCAAATATCTGGATAAACACAGAAGCGATGAATACCTCTAGCATTACCAAAGCATGTGGCTTCATCAACTCAAAAAATTGCCAGAAAGGTGTCCTATTCTCTTTGGCTTCTTTGAGAAAGACTGTGGGTTCTAGCAGTAGCGTGTAGCCAGTCCAATTAGCTTTAAATTCAGTGTGGCTAAGGGTGCGTTGACCAATAGCGGGGTCTGCTACAATTACTTGCCTCGGTGTAATCTCATAGACAACGATGTAGTGCTTCCCTTCCCAGTGGACAATGGCAGGCAATTTTTGCTTTGCCAACTGGTTAAGACTCGCTTTCACCGGTCGAGTGTTAAACCCAATACTTTCCGCTGCTTTTGATAACCCTTGTAACGATGCGCCATTGCGATCAACATTGGCGACATCTCGCAAACGATTGACACTAAAGCTTTTTCCCCAATAGCGGGACACCATAACCAAACAAGCTGCACCACAGTCAGATCCACTTTGTTGGGCAAAAAACGGATAGCGCCGCAACACATGCTGCCATAAATGCCCGACTCGCTGTGTAGGGTTAGGAAAATAGGCTTTGCTAATCTTTTTATGGGACTTTGGTTCTGCCTCAGGCGTTGACAAAATCGCTGTTTTGTGAATCGGGTTCGAGTCAGTCGCCGTTGTTGGGAGTTTATCTGAGTTCATTAGCAGGGAATTAAGCGATGTCTCTTGACTCACTGCTTCGCGGCTACGTGCCTGAGTCCACATATGTTCTCTGATTGGCGGGTACTTAGCCATAAATGGCAACAATAAGTTACCTGGCATAAAGCACAACTGCAACTCTACTGAAGCCCTGGCCCCATAAGACCTAAAATCAGTATCTGGGAACAAGGTAAATTCCCCAAATGATTCCCCAGTCGCTAGAGTAGCGATCAACTCACCTGCATCATCCAGCAACCTCACCTTGCCAGAAATCACAATGTAAATACCAGCTTCAACGTCAGTTCCTTGCCAGAATTTTCCGACTTTCGGCTTTATGCATTTAATTTGTTGAAGACAATGCTGGAATTCCTCGTTGGAAAGAGAATAGCCCAAAGTATTGCTCAACTGTTGTGGGGAAGGTAGCTGAAAAGGTAGATAATGCACCATAAATTTCGGAGTCAATCCCTAATTTTGCTAAATTAATAGGCAAAAATTCAGTATTATCCAATGGATTCTGCAAATTAAGGTCACGAATCAAGATTTTAGAACCTGTAGCTTTCTCATTCGTGGTTTCTTGATCATTGCTGGGTTTTGGACGTGTGGACAAACCCATCTGTTTGAGCAATCGTTGGAGATGGCGATCGCTCACCTCTATTCCAAATTCTTTTTCCAGATGTTTATGAAGCCAGTTTTTTGTCCACTGCCGAAAAGGGTAACCATAATCACGCGGACTATGAGTAATCAGTTCTTTCAAACGCTCCAAATATTGCTCATTGACTGTCTTCGGACGACCAAAGGAACGCTCCTGCCATTGGTGTGCCATTCCAGTACAAGCTACATGTATCCAGTGCCTTGCTGTTGCTGGACAACACCCCAAGGTTTGACAAATTTTGGTTTGAGAGTTCCCCTGATCTGCTAGCAACATAATTTGAATGCGCTGGCGGTAAGACTCTGGTAAATCGTCTTGTAAACTTTCAAGCAACATTTTGCGCTCAAAGGGTGTTAAAAATTTACCTGTTCGATTATCTAAGGCTTTATTGCCATGCTTGGCTTGGTTATGAGACATATTATCTAAAAAAATTAGACTGCTTGATAGCGTTGCTGATTGCGGTATGAATTCACAGCACAGAACGATAGAATGATGCTTCAAATAATAAAGCAATCATTTTAACCAAAGCTTGTAAGGCTTCTTTAAATACGTAGTAACGAGAACTGTTACTACCACCACTATCACATCACAGTACTTGTAACGTCATTAGCTTTAGCAGGAAAATTAACAGTTACCAAACTTCCAGCAATAATAATTGCTGACAAAGAGCTACACATTATTCACAATTCCTTTTTTTTACATTTTAAGTACAACGTAATAGTCCAGAGCGATTTATTACCTCTAGTATCAAGTACACACTTGTGTATATTTTTTAAATTATGATTCAGTGTATACGCAGACGTTGGTGAATACTTGGCAGTCAAAATATCCCTATTAATAGGGTTGCTTTGCTCACCACACAAACCACACTTAATGCTTAGTAATATCTCCTTACAGAATTTTAGGCGTCTACTTCACCGCATTGTAATAGTTGTTTTTACTACATGTACTGATACTATCGTTTATAGCAGATGTTTTGCGGGGCGTAAACAGCCGAATCGCTTATTCGTTAACTCAGTGTCGTTTGTGGACTAACTGAAATTTGTGCAATTACCTTAACTCATATCTTGCACCTGGAAATTTGGATGTCAATTCCTTGACTAAGTGCCAAGTCTCTCAGGCGTTCAATGTGTTGTAAAAGAAGTAACAGCACTAATTGTGG
>JAQYWP010000416.1 GCA_029379285.1 Rhizonema sp. PD38 | reverse complement strand
GAACGGGTACAACTGGAACCGGAACATCTGGAGTTGGTGGTACTGGAACGGGTACCTCTGGAACCGGAACATCTGGAGTTGGTGGTACTGGAACGGGTACATCTGGAACCGGAACATCTGGAGTTGGTGGTACTGGAACGGGTACAACTGGAACTGGAACATCTGGAGTTGGTACCACTGGCTCAGGTGCAACTACAGGTGGTACAAGCACTGGAACAGACTCAACCACAGGTGGTGCAGCTGGTGGAGCGGGTGCAGCCGGAGCAGCTGGGGGAGCGGG
The DNA here is from genome assembly GCA_029379285.1 of Rhizonema sp. PD38. Taxonomy (GTDB): domain Bacteria; phylum Cyanobacteriota; class Cyanobacteriia; order Cyanobacteriales; family Nostocaceae; genus Rhizonema. The sequence goes on along the minus strand of JAQYWP010000416.1, from coordinate 6,960 downwards.
TGCAGCTACAGACGGTACTGGTTCAACCAATTCAGGTACAAACAACAGTACAGGAAGTACCGACTCTACAACAGGAAGTGGTACAACGACAAATGATACAAATTCTCAAGCAGTCGGCGCTACAAAGCGCGATCGCGGTTTTCATTGGAGTTGGCTGGGTTCACTAGGTTTGATTGGTCTTATTGGTTTAATTAACAATCGCTCTAAATCGCGTGTTGATCCCAATCCTAATGAGATATAATAATCTGTGATTTCTGTGGCTCTCATTATTTCAAGAGTCAAAGTATTGAATGAAAACACGATCATCTTATTGCAGCGTATTTTCTAAACTTTGGCTCTTAATTGTATGCAAGTATCAAGCAGGTGCCAAGCATTTGTGTCATCTTTTTCAGGTGTTACTGGACACAATTGGTTTATGTACTTAACTTAAATCTCTCAAAAGTTTAGTAAGTGCTTTAATACTAATAGTAAGAAAGTACACATTATAGATGCTAAGTAGAAAAAATACATATCCTTCTCTCATAAATGACCACTGATAGTTAGGATATAGGACGCCAGATTGCAGCTTAATAGGAAATTCAGATTAAATAATCCATACCAAATAAGTTTTGGGAATGGCTTGCTCAAATAAAATACTGGGTGTACAGTATGGATATAAACGAAGTAAGTATAGAAAAATTTAACATACAAGCACAAGCTATGTATGAGCGCTTGGTAAGTTTATACGAAAGTGCGAGTGTTAAGCTACTGCCAGAGCTATTGCCACAAGCTTATAAGGAACTTGGCAGTGCATCAGAAATATTACATTTAGCTATCGAAGAACTGTACCAGCAAAACGAGGAACTTGTACAAACAAGAAATTTGATAGAGGCGGAACGTCAACGGTACGCGGATTTATTTGAATTTGCACCAGATAGCTATTTAGTGACTGATACTTTAGGTGTGATTCAAGAAGCCAATTATAGGGCTACTCAGTTATTCAATGTGCCACAGCAGTATTTGGTAGGCCAATTGGTAGTAAACTTCGTTGCTGCTGAGGATCGCCGTTATTTTCGTTGCGAATTAACCACACTATCCCAATGCGAGCAAGTTAAGGAGTTAACATTACGTCTGCAACAAAATAAAGGTAAGTGCTTTGATACATCCATCTCAGTTGTAGTTGTTCGGGATCTTGAGAATGAGCCATTAGCATTACGCTGGCTTATACGTAAAGCAAAAAACTGTCAATTTATAGAAACGTTAACAAACAATGAGCATGACTTATGTGAAAATCGCTCAATTCACAAATATTGTAGAGGTGAAATTATCTCTCTCAATTGGCAAGCGATTTGGTATGTTTGCCGAGGTGTAGTAAAACTGAGTACGCTTTGTGAAACCGGAGAAGAACTACTGGTAGGGGTGGCAGGAGTAGGAATGATTTTTGGATTTGGCATGACTTCTCTACAAACCTATCAAGCAACGGCTTTGTCAGATGTTGAGTTGGTTTGTATTGGACAAGCAGAACTTGATTCTTCACTAACCCTCAATATTGCCCTATTACCGAAAATTAACCAGCGCTTGCGGCAAGCTGAATCTTTTTTAATGATTTCTGGCATGCGGCGAGTAGAAGATCGATTCTACTATTTGTTGCAACTTTTGAAACAGGAAATTGGTGAGCCAGTTACTTCTGGAATGCGCCTCAGCGTTCGTCTCACACATGAAGACTTGGCAAGCGCCTGTTGCACAACTAGAGTCACAGTCACACGATTAGTGGGCAAGCTACGAAAACAAGGAAAAATCACTTTTGACGCAAAAAAACATTTAATTATCAAAGATATATTCTCAACTAACAACCACAAATCAGGAATATCTGATAGATTTCAGGTTTCTCAACTCACAGGGGACGCATGAATCCATAAAAAATGGAGTTACAACTGGAACTGCTCGTTGATGTCTACCCAAATCAACCCATAACTAAACATTGTGGGTAAGTGTGGGTGAGCGTGCAGACTCAGCCGTAAAAAGGAGTAACCTACCATAAGGCTGACTGCGCTTTTTACCGATTTTTTCCACAGGGAGCGCCTTCTTTTAGACTTAAGTCCCCTGACAGTTCAATATATCTTCTCTCTCTTAGGGATGAATAAGAAATAATACTTAGACTTATATTATTGTAACATTATATTGAAAATTTGTTTGCCGTCAGAACATGCCAGACCCAATCTCCCAAAATCAACTGGCTGATGAAAATTTACTGCCGTACGAGCAAGTAAGTACGCAAATAGTCAAACAGGGAATGATACTTCAGTTCACTGATGGGAATGTTCAAGCTTGCAATCGTGTAGCAGAGAGCATTTTCGAGCCCATCAAAGAGCAACTTATGGGTTGTAATCTAAGTGAGGCTATTTGTGAAGACGGTTCTCCTTTTCCTACTGAAACTCACCCAGCATTGGTTGCTTTGAGAACAGGTAACTCTTGTTCCAATGTCGTTATGGGATTATACAAGCAAAATCGCGAAATAGTGTGGTTGTTGCTTTCTTCAGAACCATTATTTCAGCAACAAGGAAGTAAACCCTACGCGGTAGTTACAAATTTTATTGACATCACAGCATCTAAATCGACACAGAGTGAGATTCATAGTAGTCGTCCCAAAAAGGAAGACTCAGCAGTGGTAGATGCACTCATTAAGCTACAGCTTACTAACGAGCAGTTTGAGCAAGCGTCTAGTATGGTAAATTGTTTTATCTACAATTGGGATTTACAACGCCGATTTGTGGAAAGAACTCAAGGTTTTACTAGACTTTTGGGATATACATCAGCTGAAGCTGAACCTACAGCAGCATGGTGGCGTTCCCGTATTCATCCCGATGACAAACAAAGGATACGCAATCAGTTCAAGGCTAGTCTGGCACAAGGCGATCGCTATAGCATGGAGTACCGCCTGCGTCACAAAGACAACCACTATGTGTGGGTACAAGATCAGGGATTTGCAGTACGTGTAGACGATCAGATCGTGAAGATAGTGGGGATTACCACTGATATTAGCGATCGCAAACAAACTGAGGAAGCACTGCGTCAAAGCGAAGAACATTACCATTACTTAGCTGATGCTATTCCCAACATCGTCTTTTCAACTGATGCCGCAGGGCGAGCAGATTATGTGAATCAGCGATGGCAGGAATATAGTGGACTCACACTGGAGGAAACTATTGGTTACGGTTGGCTGAAAGCGGTGCATCCCGATGATGTGCCAATTATTACACAACCCTGGCAAGAAGCTTTACAACAAGGGAAACTTTACGAAAAAGAACACCGTTTCCGCAAAGCTTCTAATGGCATGTACTGTTGGCATTTGGTACGGGGCTACCCCTTAAAAGACGATCAAGGAAATGTTGTTAAATGGTTTGGAACTTGTACCGACATTCATGAGAAAAAACAGCTAGAAGAAGAAAGAAAACAAGTCTTAGAGCGGGAAAAAACAGCTCGATCTGAAGCAGAATCTGCCAATCGGATTAAGGATCAGTTTCTTGCTATTCTCTCTCATGAACTGCGCTCACCCCTCAATCCAATTCTCGGATGGACAAAGCTACTGAAAAGCCGCAAGTTTGATGCAGTCGTGACAGCTCGTGCTTTAGATACCATAGAACGTAATGCTCATTTACAAATTCAACTAATTGAGGATTTACTTGATGTTTCCCGCATTCTTCGAGGCAAGCTGAACTTGAATGTTGCGGCTGTCAACTTATCATCTGTCATTGAAACCGCACTGGAAACTGTGCGATTAACGGCAGAAGCTAAATCTATTGAGCTAAGATTTTTGCCACCAGATAATACAGAATCCAACGCGCATCTTGAGCATCCAAAGTTCTTAGTGACAGGTGACGCCAATCGCTTGCAACAAGTTATAGGGAATTTACTGAGTAATGCTATTAAATTTACACCAATCGGTGGGTGTGTCCAAGTGCATCTGTCAGTAGAAGCAAATCGTAATTATGCCGCGATCGCAGTTCAGGATACAGGTATTGGGATTTCCGCCGAATTTCTGCCTCAGGTATTTGAATATTTTCGTCAAGCAGATAGCAGCACGACAAGAAGATTTGGCGGACTCGGACTGGGGTTGGCAATAGTTCACCATTTGGTAGAGCTGCATGGTGGAACTATCACCGCAGAAAGTCCTGGAGAAAAACAGGGGGCAACGTTCACAGTACGACTGCCTCTGATGAAACCATCAGTTCCGGAGGAGAAGGCGGTAGGGACATTTGACTCCCTCCTTTTTTGTCTGGATTTACGAATATTGATTGTCGATGATGACGTTGATACGCGGGAATTTCTCAAATTTCTTTTAGAAGATTATAAAGCTTCGGTAACTGTAGCAACATCAGCAAACGAAGCTTACGCTATACTCGCACAGTCCAAATTTGATTTACTAATCAGCGATTTAGGAATGCCAGAAGTCGATGGCTACCATTTGATTAACCAAATTAGAGCAATGCCACCTGAACTGGGAGGAGAAATTCCTGCGATCGCACTCACAGCTTATGCTACCGAAATCGACAGAAGACGAGTACTTGCAGCAGGTTTTCAACAACATATTGCCAAGCCAGTTGAACCTGATAAGTTATTAGCTGCAATTGCAGATTTGCTGGGACAAATCAGATAAATAGTGCATCTGGCAGCGCATAAGCGAATCCGCAAAAATCGTATTGCTTAGTAGACTATTGACTTTTAAACTTTAATATGCATACTATAGGAAAATTAATGAGCATTATATTAAAGTGAAAATATCTTCATCGCAAAAGAAACCGCGTGTTGTCTCATGGCAGGCGGTTTTCTCATTGCTTATATTCGTTTTCATGTATTTACCGATAGTGGTATTAGCTTTTTACAGTTTCGACTCCTCGCCCTACAGTGCAGGATGGCAAGGATTTACCCTAGATTGGTACCGCAGCTTGTTGAGGGATGAGCGAATTTTATCAGCGTTGAAAAATAGTTTACTCGTCGCTGTTTGTGCAGTGGCTATTTCAGCAGTGTTGGGAACTTTGATGGCAGTAGGTTTAGCACGTTATCAGTTTCCGGGTAAGACATTGTATCGTGGGATTTCGTACCTGCCATTGATTATTCCCGATATTGCGATCGCCGTTTCTACTCTAGTTTTTCTAGCGGCGTTTGCCATTCCTTTAAATGTGTGGACAATTGTAGCAGCACATGTCGTCTTCTGTCTTGCTTACATTTGTCTGATTGTTTCTTCGCGACTGACTAATTTAGATCCCCACTTGGAAGAAGCCGCACTAGATTTGGGAGCAACACCAGTACAATCTTTCATCCAAGTGTTGTTACCTCAATTAATGCCCGGTATTGTCGCTGGTTGCCTCCTTGCTTTTGTCCTCAGCTTGGATGACTTTCTCATCGCTAGTTTTACTGCCGGGAGCGGTTCCAACACTCTGCCAATGGAAATTTTCAGCCGCATCAGAACAGGTGTGAAACCAGATATTAATGCTCTCAGCGTTATTCTGATTGTAGGCTCTGCTATCGTCGCTTTTGTCGCTGAATTAATTCGTGCTTCTTTCGAGCAAAAGCATTTTGACCAAAAATCATAGGGTGCTTTACCTCAAAAGTATCGATATTTCAAGAATTTGTTACATTTCAGACAAATTAAAGAAGTCGGGAATTTTGCAGAAAAAAACCCGTCCACACATTGACGAGTGGAAGAGTTTTACTTTGAACAATTTTGCCAAATTTTTGTGAGAAAAACTTACAAATCAGGAGGCAAAATAACGTTATCAATAGCGTGGACAACACCGTTGCTGGCTTTAATATCTGGCTGAACGACTTTAGCGTCATTTACCATCACGCCTTTACCTGAATCAACCTTGACATTGATTGGTCCGCCTTCAATACTTTTTAGTTCGCCAGATTTCAAATCCCTGGACGATAACCTGCCTTGGACAACATGATACCGCAAGATTTTTACCAAAACTTCTTTATTTTCTGGCTTAAACAAATCTCGCACAGCGTCTTGTGGCAATTTAGCAAACGCTGCATCAGTAGGTGCGAAAACAGTGAAAGGACCTTGACCTTGTAAAGTGTCTATTAGCCCTGCTGATTTTAAAGCTTGACCAAGTTTTGAAAATTGACTGTTTCCCTGTACTAATGACACTATATTTTTGCCTTGATTTCCTGTTCCTGGAGTTGGAGAGGGTGTTCCTGGAGTCGGAGAGGGTGTTTGTGTTCCAGATCCTGGTGTTGGAGTAACTGGAACTTCTACTGGCGGTGAAGAGGGTGTCGTGTCAGGAGTAGGAGATGTCGTCGGTGCGGTATTGCTAGGTTGTTGTGGACATGCAGCCCGGTTATAAGGACACTCTTGCAAAATTCTCGGACTGGGATTTACTCCTCTACTGCCGCTAGCTTGTGATAATCTAATGTTGGATACAGCCTTAGGATTTGCTGCTTCTAATTTAGGCTCGCCGAGTAAAGATTGAGTGTTTGCAAGAATCCGTAGACTGCTGTTTGTCATTGGGAATAAACTTTTGTGAGGATTTAATACCTCACTTGCACCAGTTGGTAGATTGATGAGACAAATGCCCGTTACTCCCACTACACTAGCCAACTTGGTCAGCAAATTGCTGTAATTAACCTTCATAACTTCTGCTTGGCTTTATTTTCCACACTTACACAAAAACTTATATCATTTAGCTACGCATAAAATCTAACCCTATAAGTAAGATTCTTGAGCGCAAATATGAGTATTTTATCTAATGCTTGAGCCAACACCGCGACCTAAAGGTACGCGGATTCAGGCTGAAAGTTGGCGGTGTATTGAAGAAGAAGTCAGAAGTCAGAAGTCGTGACGTCAGTCGTCAGGAGTCAGAATCAATTAGTGGGGGATTCAAACCCGCTACTATCTTGTTGACCACCAAATTTCCAATTTGGTGGGGGTCTTAAACCCATTTATTCATCCGCCAGTCGCTTAACCTTGTTCTGAAT
>JAQYWP010000415.1 GCA_029379285.1 Rhizonema sp. PD38 | reverse complement strand
TAATTCTTTATCTCAGTATCCCAGCTTTTGGATCATTTATTTCTTTGAACACTCTTGATGCAAAGAGTTAGTAACGCTGGTTGCACTACGAGGCGTACAGTTAACAACTTCATGACCAGCAGTTCTTAATTTTTGGGTTAAAATTGTACCGACGGCTTTGATTACATCATCTTCTTGCTGAATGCCACTAGCACCAGTATCTGGCGGGCAATTATGACCAAAATCAATTCCAAATTTCATGTTTTCTCCTGTTGACACTCAACACTCAGCCTTCAACCTCAAAATCCTAAATCCACTGCAATGCGGTGGGCGCAGGCAAACCCGGAAAACGCTACCGCATTTAATCCCTGACCGGGAAAGGTACTGTCACCTACACAGTAGAGTCTAGGAATAGCTGTTCTATTAAATGGCATCCCCAATAACCCCCGCAACTTTCTCCGGGGTATTGGACCATATGTACCGTCTTCACGACCTAAAAAGCGGCGATGGGTACGGGGAGTTCCTACTTCCAAATAATCTAACCCTGCATCTAATCCTGGAATTATCCTCTCAAGTCGGTTGATCATCCGTCCTGCTGCTTCTTCTTTCTTCGCTTCATACTCACTTGCAGAAAATCCCTGCCAATCTGCAAGCCAGTGAGGGGTAAAGGTATGGATGATGTGATACCCTGTTGGCGCTAAATTTGGGTCAAGTAACGTGGGAATTGATACAAAAACTGTGCCTTCTGGGGCTGCCATTTTTTCCCAGTCTTCTAACAAAATGTGGTGACACTCTGTCTCTTTAGGCAAAACGGACGCCTTGACTCCCATGTGCAAATTAAGAAAACTTGGAGATTTTTGATATCTTTGCTGCCATTTTTTCTCAACATTTGGTATTTCTTCTTTTGGTAGCAAATTCTCAAAGGTATCCCAACGTGTTGCATTGGAAACAATACGTTGAGCGTGATAGATTTGACCGTTGGCCAGTTGTACACCGACGGCTTTTTTATTTTTTATAATAATTTTTGTAACTCTGGCTTGATATTGAATCAAGCCGCCAGATTGAATAAGTCCTTCTACCAGTTTTTGGGCAATTTGTCCTACCCCTCCTTTAGGGTAGTTGACTCCTCCATAGTGCCTGTCAGAGAACACCATTCCCGCATTAATCGTCGGTGTCATGTCAGCTGGCACCACTGACCAGCAATAACACTCCATATCAATAAATTTCAACAAATGCGGGTCTTTGATATAAGTTCGTGCCACATCTGCCACATTTTGTGGTAGATATTTCACTAAACCGAGACACTCTAGAGGGTGCTGAAAAAATTGCCGCATCAAATACCGAGGTTCTTCCAGGGACAGCAAATCCATGCTGTTGAGGCAGTTAAAAACTTTCCAGCATTCGTCATAAAATCGGCGAATTCCTTGCCTCTCATGAGGAAAATATGCTATCAGATTTTGTAAAAATTTTTCATAATCTCGGTCAACTTTGAGGTTAAGGTCGTTGGGCAGATGGTAGTGAATTTGCACCGGATCAGGAATCACCTCCAAGCTAACGTTAACAGCTTCCAAGGCGCGAGTGAGTAAGTTGGTGGTTCCATTCTGTCCAAACCCAAAAATCATCGATGCTCCAACATCAAAGCGATAGCCTTGTCGTTCAAAGGAACTAGCACTCCCACCTGGAATAAGATAGCGTTCTAACACCAGTACCTCAGCCCCTTTAGCGGCCACTTGAGTCGCTGTCACTAAACCACCAATTCCAGAGCCAATGACTATGACGTCAAATTGCATTTTTGTCCTTGATTATTTGTCATTTGTCCAATGTATTTAGCAATGACGGTGGACGGTGACGAGGTAATTACCCTCTTAGTCTATAGAATAAATCGGATTTTCTATCGCTTTTGACGAAAAAAGAGGGAAAAGCCAGCAGTTGCAGGCTCATCCCGTCTACCGATCCTTAAAGAGAGGAGAACACTGAAAAACAATATACACCTCATTGAGAATTAATGTCAACTAATTTGATAAAGGTAATTATTTGTCATAATGTTTTAGGTGTCGATCTTAGCTGTCGATGGCACTCAGGAAAGAGTATTATGTTTTCTCAATTGTTATACATGATCAAAGCGCCTATTTCTGGTTATGACGCTACAACTGCGTATTTATGTCCCACCCCATCCCCTAATCCAGCATTGGCTAGCTGTCGCCCGTGATGCTGATACGCCTTCAGTATTATTTCGTAGTGCCATGACCGAATTAGGACGCTGGCTGACTTATGAAGCGGCTCGAGATTGGTTACCCACTCAAGAGGCAACAGTGGAAACTCCTTTAGATTCCTGTGCAGCAACTTTAATTAATCCAACTGTGCCGATCGCAGTGGTACCAATTCTCCGGGCAGGGCTAGGATTGCTAGAGGGCGCACAGACAGTATTGCCTTTAGCATCGATTTATCATCTTGGCTTGGTGCGAAATGAAGAAACACTGGAACCTCAGTGTTACTTGAATAAATTGCCGGAAAAACTCGACCCTCAAACGCGGGTATTAATTACCGATCCAATGTTGGCAACAGGAGGATCAATCATGACTGCAATGGCAGAATTAACACAGAGGGGCATTGAGCCAACAATGACGCGGATTGTTTGTGTGGTGGCGGCATCTCCAGCTTTGCAAAAACTGAGTCAGGCTTATCCGGGTTTAATTATTTACAGTGCTGGCATTGATAAAAATCTTAACTCTCAAGGGTTTATTGTACCGGGATTAGGAGATGCAGGCGATCGCATGTTTGGGACTTGAGCTAATATGCACCTAGAACAAAGAAAGTAGCTTGATAATCCTAAATGTAGTATTTCTTCAAGGCAGTAAATATTATGAGTCAGCGTGATGGTTTTACTAGCGGTTTTTTAGCCGGGGCAATTTTTGGTAGTGTCATTGGTGGTATTGTGGGTACATTAGTTGCCTCTCGTCGCGACCCAGAATTAGCAGCAGAAGACGAACGTCCAGTAACTAGTTCCCTTGAAGCAAAAAAAGCATCTGCCCCTAAAAGACGCCAGATGAAAGCTTCACAAGTAGATGGCGTGGATATGGAAATAGCACGGCGATCGCTAGAAGATAAAATTGCCCAACTCAATGCCACAATTGATGAAGTCAGACAGCAACTGGGAAACGTGAACAGTAATTCCAGTCAGGCAATTAACGAACGCCCCTCGTTACGTGAGGAAATTCGCTAAAAAGACTGCTAAGCTAGCACCAACTGCAAGCGACATGACAAACACTCAATTAAAATTAAAAATAAGACCGATGAATGAAACTTATTAGGAAACTAATCAATCCATGAATTTACTGATTACCACACTGCTTACTTTCATAAGTATTTATCAAACCCTACTGATTATTAGGATTCTTTTGACATGGTTCCCTACGATCAACTGGTTTAACCAACCATTTGCCGCTTTAAGCCAGATCACAGATCCCTACCTTAATCTATTTAGATCTGTCATTCCCCCCTTAGGTGGGATTGATTTTTCTCCAATGTTAGCTTTCTTGGTGCTTTATATCGCTACCAACATTCTTAGTAGTTTACCAAGAGCTATTGGATTTGCCTATTAATTATAGGTGAAATCATCCCACTCCTTAAAAGGGGTGGAATGGACAAGCGCGCTTCTTGTGGATCTTCTGAAAAGCGCGCTTGCATAATTATTACCAATTAAAACTGCCCAGCCAACGCGGCAACACACCGTTCGCAAATCAGAGGATGTTCGGTTGATTCTCCGACATGAGTGGAGTAGTTCCAGCAGCGATCACACTTTTGCCCTTCTGCGTTCACGACACCAATTCCCCATGCATCCGACTGTAGGTTGTGCTTCACGGATTGTATTTCTTGAGGAGAATCTAATAAATCAACTTGCGAGGTAATAAACAGGTAGCGTAGTTCATCTACACCGTTGCTACTATTCAGTGCTTTTATTGAGGAGCGTAATTGCTCCGAAGTTATATATAGCAACACTTTGGCTTCTAGAGAAGAACCAATCATTTTTTCAATCCGTGCTTCCTCTATTACCTTATTCACCTCATTGCGGATTTGACGGAGTTGTTGCCAGAATTTTGCCAATTCTGGATTATGCCATTGCTCGTTTAAATGTAGCCAACCGGATTCAAATACCGACTTGTAAGAAGTTTTGTAAGGGAGAGATTGCCAGATATCCTCAGCCATATGGCACAGTACAGGTGCGATCGCCCGTGCTAAATTCTCCAAAGCAATCTTCAGTACAGTCTGACAACTGCGACGACGCTTGGCATCACTCGCACTGATGTACAACCTGTCTTTGGCAGTATCCAAATAAAAGTTAGATAAATCCACCACACAGAAATTTTGTACAGTTTGGAAAAAGCGGAAGAATTGGAAACTGTCAAACGCTTGCGTCACTTCCTGAAAAACCTCTGTCATCCGGTGCAGCATGTAACGATCTAGTTCCGGCAATTCCTCAAATGGGACAGTATCCTTCTCAGGGTTAAAATCGTGCAAATTCCCCAACAAGAACCGTGCCGTATTGCGAATTTTGTTTCGCACATCTGCAAGTTGCTTGATGATATTATTCCCAAGTCTAACATCAGAGGAGTAATCTACCGAAGACACCCATAGACGTAAAACATCAGCACCGTAGGCAGGTTCTTTTTTCTGGTCTTTGCCACCTTTAATTAAAAGATCCGGATCTACCACATTGCCCACTGACTTGCTCATTTTACGCCCTTGTTCATCCAAAACAAAGCCGTGAGTCAACACAGTTTTGTAAGGCGCACAGTCATTCACCGCCACACTAGTCAGCAAACTCGATTGGAACCAACCACGATGCTGATCGGAACCTTCCAAATACAGATCTGCAGGGTAGCGTAACTCAGGTCTATGCTTAAGCACTGCCGCCCAAGAAGAACCAGAATCAAACCACACATCCATTGTATCAGTCCCTTTGCGGTACGACCGACCGTTATTGTGGTAATTAGCAGGTAACAACTCCATGACGGAAAGTTCCCACCAAGCATCTGAACCTTTTTCTGCGATGATTGCTTGGACGTGGGCGATCGTTTCCGCATTCAGCAGAGGTTCTCCAGTTTCCTCATCATAGAACACCGGAATTGGCACACCCCAACTACGCTGACGGGAGATACACCAATCAGAACGATCTGCAACCATTGGGGTGATCCGATTTTCACCTTGGGAAGGAATCCACCTCACCGAAGTGATATCTTTGAGTGCTTCATCCCGAAAACCTTCCACACTAGCAAACCACTGCTTTGTGGCACGGAAAATTGTTGGTTTTTTCGTCCGCCAGTCATAAGGATACTTGTGAACATACGGTTCCTCCTTTAACAGAGAACTCGCTTCTGCCAAGGCATCAATCAGCGCCTGATTGCCATCACCCAGGACATTCAACCCAGCAAACTGTCCCGCCTCTTCTGTAAAGTTCCCATTATCATCCACAGGCGAGAGGATTGGCAAACCGTAACGCTGACCCACGATGTAATCTTCTTGACCGTGCCCAGGGGCAGTATGTACCAATCCCGTACCAGAGTCTGTCGTTATATAATCACCGCCAACAACAATCGGACTTTCCCGGTCAAATAAGGGATGACGATAAGTAGAATGTTCTAAATCTTGCCCTTTCACTGTGGCTTTTACGGTTAATGGAATTCCCAGGATGGTAGATAGGCGCTCCACCAAATCAGCCGCAACAATTAAGTACTTACTCCCCCTCCCTGCTTGCGGGGAGGGGGTTGGGGGGTGAGGTTCTACCTCTACCACTACGTAATTAAGTTCTGGATTTACCGCCACTGCCAAATTTGCTGGAATTGTCCACGGTGTAGTTGTCCAAATAGCGACACCCAACTCCTTTAAAAACTCACCCAGAACTGGTTTTACCGCTTCAGATAAACTCGTCATTGGGAAGGCAGCGTAGATACTCCGTGAAGTGTGCCCTTCTGGATATTCCAATTCTGCTTCTGCTAAGGCAGTTTTAGAACTGGGACTCCAGTGTACGGGCTTCAATCCTCGGTAGATGTATCCTTCTAATACCATCTGACCGAAAACACCAATTTGTGCTGCTTCGTATTCTGGTTGCATGGTTAGATATGGATGTGCAAAGTCACCCCACATCCCATAACTTTTGCAACTTCTACTTTGATCCTCAACAGCAGCCAAAGCGAATTCTTGCGCTTTTTTTCGCAACTGTATAGGTGTTAAGTTTTGCCGTTCTGCTGACTTCATGTTATGCAAAACTTTCAATTCAATCGGCAAGCCGTGACAGTCCCAACCTGGTACGTAGCGTGCTTTACGTCCTCTAATCAGTTGGTAGCGGTTAATAATATCTTTGAGAGTTTTATTTAAAGCATGACCAATATGCAGAGAACCGTTAGCATAAGGTGGTCCATCATGCAAGATAAATATTTCGCCTGGATTGTTCTCGGACAGGCGATCATAGATTTTATTTTCTTCCCAAAATTTTTGGATCTCGGGTTCGCGCACCTTCGCGTTCGCCCGCATATCAAAGCTAGTCTTGGGTAGGTTTACAGTGTCTTTGTAGCTTCCAGTTTCTGTCACAGTTTCATGCCAAGGAATAGTAAAATCCTCTCCATTATCGGTGAGAATTCGATAGTCTTCAACTTAAATGCCAAGCACTTTCGACGACTAATCCAAATCCTCAAGCAACTAGTACAACAAGGCAAAAGTAAAAAGAAAGAATACTTATTTTATAAGCTTTTTACCTATTTCAGATGGGTGGGTTATTTCCGCCGCTCTGTACTAGTATAACTTTTTTGATAACTGTTCCGGAATTTTGTTGAGTTTTTATACTGAATCTAGCCTTAATTCAACCTGAATTCGACGTAAAAAGAAGGCTAAAAAGTAGACTGAGTAGACTTTGTAGCAATACAAGGCTGTGCAACTGAATATCAATAACCTGAGTTCGACGTAAAAAAAAGACTGGAAAGTAGACAGAGTAAACTTTCTAGCCTGACAAGGCTTTCTGAATTAGTGCCAATAAGTTTCAATAAATGATCTGGAGCGTGAATAGTGTTGTTTGGGAGTATAATGAATTCGTGACGAATTCATTACCGAAATGAGTACTAAAAAATTGTTAAAACGGGATAGGAGAGGAGGAAGACGTGAAACTCGCGCCTTGGAAACTTCCCCCGGCAGATTTCAAGCGAAAATGCTGGCAGAAAGTCAAATTGGAAAAATAAAGACACAATTACAATTCGTCAGGACTTACGCATTGACAAATTAGACAAAAAGTGCAGTAGTGAAAAGAAGAAAA
>JAQYWP010000414.1 GCA_029379285.1 Rhizonema sp. PD38 | reverse complement strand
TACAGGGAATTGCTGACTCTACCTGTCTTGATAAAGCTAACAGAGAAGTAACATTAGAATCTCTTCGCAACCAAGGGGTAGTAGAGGCTTTTGTTTCCTGGAATGCAGTTAAGAACCGTCTATATGTTTGCTGGCGTTTTCAGACGGCTGGCATTATCCTCAGAATACTCCCAACCGAGAGTGTAGTCCGTCATCCTAAAACTATGTCATGGATGATTGGGATTGCTAAAATTCCCTGTCTGACAATTCCAGCACCAATTATTGTAGGTAGTAGTTTTTGGGTAAAACGAAGTTTTGACCTATGTTGCTGCATTATTTTGTTAATCACAATTTTTCCTGTCTATCTGATGATTGCCTTGCTCATCAAGTTAGATTCTCCAGGTGCTGTCTTTTTCAAGCAAGAGCGTATTGGCCTGCATTGTAAGAAGTTCAAAATTTGGAAGTTCCGTACAATGGTTAGCAATGCCGAAAAAATGCAAAAAGACCTAGAAGCGAAGAATGAAATTAAAGATGGGGTTCTATTTAAAATGAAAGACGACCCTCGCGTTACACGAGTTGGTAAATTCCTCCGCCGCTACAGTTTAGACGAATTACCTCAACTGTTTAATGTTGTACTTGGGCAGATGAGTCTTGTAGGTCCCCGCCCTCTCCCAATTAGGGACGTAGAAAAGTTCCAAACATCTCACCTACTCCGACAAGAAGTTCTGCCTGGTATAACAGGATTGTGGCAGGTCTCTGGCCGCTCCAATATTGATAACTTTGAAGATGCAGTGAAATTAGATATTGCATACATTGAGAATTGGTCTCTTTTGCTAGATTTGACAATTTTATTGAAAACTGTCAAAGTTGTGCTTTTAAAGACAGGTGCATATTAAGTATCAGGGACTTCCAAATGACCATGACTTTACCAAAAGAAAGCGGTATCGAGCCACACTATTGTTTTTACATTGATAATTGGCAAGCGGTATCTGGCAAACATTAAGGAAAAAAGATAAGACTATGAGTTCTATTTTAGTTACAGGGGTAGCAGGTTTCATTGGTTTTTACCTCTGTCAAAAACTGCTATCTAAAGGTGATACCGTTATAGGCTTGGATAACTTAAATGACTATTATGATGTTAAACTCAAATGTGCTCGGCTTCAGCAACTAAAGGAAAATGAAAACTTTAGCTTTTATAAATTAAACTTAGCAGATCGAGAAAGTATAACTAAATTATTTAGAGATCATCAGTTTGATATTGTAGTCAACCTAGCTGCTCAAGCAGGCGTGCGCTACTCCATCAAAAATCCTCATGCCTACACAGACTTTATTGAAGTGTTAGAAAGTCATTTGGGTAAAAAAGCACAGAAAAACTTTTTGCCAATGCAACCGGGTGATGTTGAAATCACATATGCCGATGTTGATGAGCTCGTTCAAGATGTCGGGTTCAAACCAAATACACCAATTGAGGTAGGATTAGAGAAATTTACATCCTGGTTCAAGTCTTACTATAGCATTTAGGGCTTGGTAGGCAAAATCATACTTTTTCAAGACGCGGGTTCAAACTTGCTCCAGTTCGTTTAGTTAAAATCCATACCACAGATCGCGCGCAATCTCGCAACACTCGCACCAGGGTTTCTGACTTGTCCCCTCGCGAAGGAACCTCTACAGGCGTAACCGCAATCCCGTGACTGCCCAAAACTATGGATGCGATCGCTTTTGCCCTGTTCATGTGATAATCTGACGTAATCAGATAAATATGCTGTAACTTCTGGTTGACAAAATCTTCTACCAAAGTCGTAAAGTTAGTCACAGTATCCGTTGCTCTATCATCTAAATGCAACTGCTGATTCGGAACACCAAAGGAGTGAAAAATGCGACGATTAACATCCAGATTCCAGGCATAATCTGAAACCCAAATATCTAAATTAGTGTACTTTCGCCAAAACACAGCAGCAAATTCCATTCTCTCAGAAGCACTCCCCAATACAAAAATAGCTTGTGGTATTGGTACTTGATGGAGTGCGATAGTAATCCTAGCAGGAATAATACTAGTCAAAAAGAAGGCGGTGATCAAAACCAGCGCCATCAATCTAAAAAAATGGTATCTGTAAACCGTAGGTTTCATCCTAATTTTTAAAATTAAGAGCGCGCACCGCTTCTCCAATAATTTACCAGTTATCATTGCCATAAGCGGCTAGAAAAGAAAAATTAAATCATGTTTGCTCTCGTCTCCACAGAAAAGATTCAATTGCCCCCTGGTTCCGTAGTGCGGTTGCCTGCTACCTGGCAGGATTATCAGAGTCTTTGCAAGCAACGCGGTGATGGTTCAATTCCGCGCATCAAATATTATGATGGAGAAGTGTTGCTAATGTCGCCTTTGCCCGTACACGGTCGAGATGCCAATCTAATTTCGGACATTGTTAAAACACTGTTGGATAGCGATGAACGAGAACATGATGCTTTTACCCCTGTTACCATGACCTTACCAGAAGAAAGCGGCATCGAGCCAGACTATTATTTTTACATCGATAACTGGCAAGCAGTATCTGGCAAAAAGCGAATTGACTGGCAAAATGATCCCCCACCTGATTTGGTGATCGAAATTGATGTCACCAGCTATTCGGATGTGCAGGACTATCTCCCCTACTGCGTGCCTGAAGTATGGCTCTGCAAAAATCAGCAGACTTTAATTTATCAGTTACAGGGTGCAACCTATCACCTTCAAACCCATAGCCGCTATTTCCCAGACTTTGACTTACAGAGCGCGATCGCTCGCTGTATGCACATTGCCTACAATCGCAATACCAGTGCTGCCATCCGCGATCTCAAACAATATTTAAATAATGCTTCGCAACAGTAACTTTTCTATTTGGACTTTGGACGAAAATGGGTTGTTCGCGAAGATAATGACTTTGTTGGCGAATTCATGTTATCCGCAATTTTTACCGTGAGCAGCTACGATATCTCAAGATTTTTGGCACAGGGATCACAATTCACCAACAAAATCACATAATTTGCGAACAAAATTGTCATTAGCCTTCTTTTCACGCTATGGCACCACGTGCGGCAAGTCAGGGCGCGAACCAGGCAATTCAGGATGCCGATGCTTTAGCGCGGGCATTGAGCGGGGACGGAATGACGAACGTTCCCGACGCACTGTGCCGCTACAAAGAGAAACGTGCATCTATAACCAAAAAAATGCACATCGCTTCTTTGTTCGTCACCTCAAATCCAGCCAGTGTCTGTAGACGACGGGATTTGACACCGAAAGGGTAGGATGTTTCAAAAAGCCAACGCCCAACCGGAATTGATGGGTAATGCCTGCTCCAAAAGTTAAACATCAAAGGTAAGACTCGCTAACTGAACCGTATTGCGTTATAGTCAGCCTTCCGCGCCTGTTTGCGAGTAAACTCACTCACAGACGGATTTCCTTCAGGGTTTGTGACACCAACTGCTTGTTGCCAAAGTTCTGGAGGTGCTATAGACAGCTTATAAGTGCGATCGCTCTTTTGAATGTGATACCATCTTGTTTGATTGCAATCGTCACACCAGAAGGCTTCCAACCATTCACTTTCTAGTAACACTGTAGTTTTTGTCGCTATTAACCTACGGGCACTCTGCTGTCCTACCCCTCGAGTCAGGAGTTGTCCAACGCGATCTGCAAACAATGAATACTTTGGACTTACACTATGGAGATAGCATTCGTGAATTGGACAATAAATAGCCCGTCTTTTTGAGCGCTTCCGATTTCCGTCACACCTTCTCTGCAATTAACCCTCCTTCCTTTGCCAGCATAAGTTAATCAGAAATCAGTATCTTTATTTTCCAAGATAATGTCCTTTAAAATACTTATTATCAAATCTTGAACACCACCCCGCCAAAGCTACGCTTTGTCTCCCCTCCCCGCTAGCGGTGAGTCCAGCGCTGCAGGAGGGTTTCCCTCCGTAGGCGACTGGCGTTAGCGCAGCGTTAGCGAGTCTTCGAGCGTCACCCGAAGGGGGAGGGGTTGGGGAGCGAATGGCACTAAGTTTAGGGTTGAGACTGACGCGGAGAGGGGAGAAACACCGGACGCGGAGATAGAATTTTCCCCGCGTCACCGCGTCACCGCGTTTCCGTGTCAGCCCCTTTTTAGGTTTTCTTAGTGCCATTCGGTTGGGGAGCCAGCACTACAGGAGGGTTTCCCTCCGTAGGTGACTGGCGTGGTGGGGTTCAGTGTTTTGATAAATAACAAGTGATTCTCCGGACTTTACATGAGTTCTTTCTTCAAACCACTAAGATTCAGCTAAATGATTGTGCATAAAAAATACCCCTAAAGGGGCAGCAGTCGCCGATATCTTTAAATGCTTCTAATTTTAGTCACACCATCTCTGCAATCCCACCTTCTTCAATCTGTAAACACATTACAAATAAAGAAGGTTACGTTGGAGGGACTGAGATCTCAAAGACCATCAAAGCCCAACTCCAGACCTTAAAAATCAGCTATTTAAATAGGCGAAAATTGGTAGATATGACAATGCTACTAACAAATCACACCCTAGTGATAGCAGTATAATACATTTTGTAATATCAGTACACACCTGGAAAATCGGAAAAATCTAAACATTGCGGCATTTGAATGCAATGTATTAAAGATTTCTCACACCTTGATATATATTACCGGATACTTGGTATCTAAATGACACGTTTTAATCGTTTTATTATATTTTTTTCACAGAAAACCCTTAGAAAACCGATAAGTAATTCCGCAAAAACATTTGCACACTTAAAATCATGTTATTAAACTACTATTTAATATTTAAAATTATACTTTTAATAAATAGTTACTTAAGTGTGTCTAAGCCAAAGTATCCGTTCGGGAGGATTTTCCTGACGAGCACCCCCCTAAACGGACAGACACATTCCCGACTTTCTCTAGAAGCGCTGCCGCAAGGGGGCAGTTCGCCCTTTCAAATGTCTCTCAGTTTAAAAATGGATTTGTCAAAGCATGGTAATTTAAAAAACATAATCACTTTGCTTTTAAAAACTTCCATCTGTGAAAACAGACAGCATATTTTATCGCCTATTTCAAGAATTCCCCAATATATTCTTTGAACTAATTGGCAATTCCCAGGAAACTGCCGCAGAGTATAAATTCTCATCAGTTGAAGTCAAGCAAACAGCTTTCCGAATCGATGGTGTATTTCTCCCAGAAATTGAGGAAAACCCAATTTATTTTGTCGAAGTCCAGTTTCAAGCAGACTCAGAAATTTACTCCCGGCTGTTTACAGAGATTAATTTATACCTGCGTCAAAACCAACCAGAAAATGATTGGTTCGCTGTAGTTATCTATCCAACTCGCAGTATCGACACGGCAAAAACCAAACATTACCGGGAGTCTTTCGCTTCCGGCAGAGTTACTCGCATTTATTTGGATGAGTTAGGGGAAAGTGCATCTCTACCCATTGGCATTGCTACAATTAAATTAGTAGTAGAAAATGAAGATAAGGCAATACAAGAAGCTAGGGAGTTAATTACTAGAACTAGTCAGACAATTGATTCAGTAAAAAAAAAGCAACAATTATTACAATTAATCGAGACAATTTTGGTTTATAAATTTCCCAGCATGGATATCCAGGAGATACAGGAAATGTTTGGATTAAGCGATTTGAAACAAACACGAGTATATCAACAAGCTTTTGCAGAAGGCGAACAAAAAGGTATAGAAGAAGGAAAACAGAAAGGTATAGAAGAAGGAAAGCAGAAAGGTATAGAAGAAGGAAAGTTACTTGCTGTCCCACCAATGTTAGCTGCTGGGTTGACTGTCGAACAGATAGCACAAGCTTTAGGTTTAACTGTGGACGAGGTAAGGCGAGCTACACAACAACCTCCTCAATAAGCGGGAAAATATCGGAAATTTTCGCGCTCTCACTCATAAAAACCAACCGTTTCGTGTTGTCAGTTATAAATTAATACGGTTCAGTTACGTCAAAGAGGTCTCATTTTACAGGGTAAGACGTAATTATGTCTGGCATCACAACGAATCTAAAGGTGAAAACCTCGCTCTAAAAGTCATTCCGGAGCGGTAATACATTACGGCTTGTGGTAAACTCAGTTGAGTGGTGGGCGCATTCGTGACGTACAATCCCCATCCCGCTAAAACTTCTGAAACCTTAATCATTGTTTCGTCTAACCAAAAAGGTTCATCATTTGGCAAGTTCACGTAAGGCATTCCTGTATTTACTACTTACTTTTTCATACGCAGTCATTGCTTTCTCAAAATTTGGGTTATGGGCAGTAAGGTAAACGCCGTCAGAAGTTTCAGTTACAAAAATACTATCTCCTTCTTCAACTTTCAATTTTTGCAATACTTCTTTTGGTAAAGTTGTACCTAAAGAGTTCCCGACTTTACGGACTTTTAGCGTATACATATATTGTTTCTCGTGGTTGTAATACTACTGTAATAACATTTTACGCAGTCCCCTGGGTCGGGCTAACCTTCCTTCTCAGGAGCATAGTATTGTGGATGAGCTAGGAGTGCGATCGCTCTGGTAAGCATCAAAGTTCACACAACCGTTTCTCTATCCAAGAATTTAAACTTTGTCCCTCTTTCTTTGCTCTGATTGAAATTGCTTTATGTAAGTTTGGACTAATTCTCACAACGAATTTACCTGAAAATGGTTTTTCAGGTTCCTCTCCGTGTTCAAGGCAAAAGTCCAAGTAAACATCTACTGAATCATGAAATGCTTGCTTTAATTCTTCTACGCTTTTACCTTGAAAAGTTATTACGTCTCTAAGATTAATGACTTCACCATGAAAAATTTCTGCATCATCATCAAACTCTACAATTGCTTCATAACCTTTATAAATCATCATTTGTTACTCCCGCTTCTGCCAAAAAACGACGTACCGACTTAACTGCACCTTTATCTGCTTCTTTCTCTGGATGTGGTCTGTGAAAAACTGCTCTTATTCCATTGAGAACAACTATTACTCTTGATCCAGCACCTTCGGATACTTCAGCACCAAGAGCAATTAACATATTCTCAATATCATTCCAAGAGATATTAGATTTGACCGGGTTCTCAAAAATAGCATTGAGCGTTTTTTGGTGTTTACTGTTAAGTCCCATTCTTGACATAGTATCATAAATTGATACTACTAACTACTATAATAGTTATAGTTATTCAACTTTGCGGGATATTAATTGACAAATCTTAAAATCTTAGGACTTACGCAAAAAATGCCACAAAGCTTAATTTTTTAAACCGCCAAGACGCCAAGAGCGCCAAGAATTCTTAGAGTGTGCGTAAGTCCTAAGGGATTTCCAGAAAATAAAATATAAGAAAATCTCCGTAGACAATAATAATCA
>JAQYWP010000036.1 GCA_029379285.1 Rhizonema sp. PD38 | reverse complement strand
ATATATAAGCAATTAAATACTGAGATAAATTCATTTTGAATGAATTTATCTCAGTATTTAATTGCTTTAGGCGAAAGAAGAGATTATATTGAATAAATCGCTGTTGTCTTTTTCAGTTATTTCTCTCTACTTTTAACTTGTCAAGGATGTTTTTATCCCCCTTGATATTTTTATGAGTCGATGCAGAACACGGTCGTAGAACGGTATCGGATACCACATGAAAAGATTGTCATTTAAATGTTTAGTAACTATACGTCCAATAGCATCAATTTTATCGATATCATCATTACAAAGATTGATATCAGCAGCTTTTGCGTTTTGTCTATCCTGTTCAGCACTACTTGCACCAACAATTGCACTTGTTTGTTTCTGAGCAATTACCCATGCCAGAGCCAGGGTACTAAGGGAAACTTGGTAATCTTCAGCAATTGGACGTAGTTTTTCTAACGCCTGCTGAACACGCTCATAATTCTCACCTTTAAAGAGTTTATTTCTAGAACGTAAATCTGTTTTATTAAACTTATGTACTTCCTTGAACTTACCTGTCAACAATCCTTGAGCTAGAGGAGAATAGGCTAAAATTGAAATCTTATTTTCAATACAATATGGAACTATATCTTTTTCAATCTGACGCCAGAAGAGAGAATAAGGTAACTGTACGCTATCAATGCATCCATACTTTATTGCTTCTTGAAGCTGCAATAGTGAAAAATTAGAAACACCAATCGCCCGAATCTTGCCTTGATACTTTAATTTGTTCAATGCGCTCATTGTTTCTTCAATTGGAATAATCTTTCTCCAAGTTCGATTACCAGAGCTAGAAAAACCAGAAGGACAGTGAATTTGGTAAAGGTCAATATAGTCTGTATCCAAGTTTGACAAAGAAGATTCGCAAGACTTGATTAGTTGATGATATTTGAGATTTTCAGAAGAAACTTTAGTGAAGAAAATTACTGACTCTCTAACATTAGATAAAGCTTCACCCAGAATTTGTTCTGTACCGTATGATTCGGCAGTATCAAATGTAGTAATGCCAGCATCAAACCCAGAACGCACTGCTTTGACGATCTCTATTTTGTCAATATTAGTTTTAGTTGACCGTGACATTCCCATGATAATAGGTGAAATCTTTACTTCAGATTTACCAAGTATCTGTTCTTTCATGTTTTCTCTTTTCCTTGAAATTAATTATTACTGTGATCGCATAAAAATCATCGATAGCTGAGAAGCATCATTTTTGGCTTCAGTCTGGGAGCGGGTTTCAGCCTTTGATTTTAGTACTTTTGTTCGCGTTGAAAGGGCTGGGCTTCTCCCCCTCTCTCCAGAGTAAGGAGATCCTCGGGGTGACGCTCCTTTTCTTCTCCCAAAGGGAGTGAGGGAAACCCTCAAGACTGACATTTTGCACCTTCGATAGGGAGGGGTAGATAGGCGAATGGCACGCTCAAAAACCTAAAAAGGGGCTGACAGGGAGACGCGGTGACGCGGGGAAAATTCTATCTCCGCGAAGGCGTGTTTCTCCCCTCTCCGCGTCAGTCTCAACCTAAACGAGCGTGCCATTCGGTACATAGGCAGTGCCCAACCTACGGAATCATAAGCTTTTTAAGCTTTGATTTTTGCAATAGGACTTTGGTGCAAGATCTGAGAAGAGCAGGCTGCTCACCTGCGCTGTTTCACCAGTCTTATAGAATTCAGAGTAAATTCTGACTCAGTAGCGGACTTAGTCTGTTTCGATAAATTTAATAGCTGTTATAAATTGTCTTTTTGGTACTGGTAAATGATGTAATCACACGCACGAGCAGTGAGAGCCATCATCGTCAGTGTTGGATTTTGACAGCCCTGTGACACGAAGCACGCACCATCAACAACAAACAAATTTTTTATATCCCAACTTTGATTAAATTTATTCAGAACAGACTTTTTAGGATCGTCACCCATACGTGCAGTTCCACATTCATGGACAGATAATCCAGGTGGTAAAAGCTCCTGTTGCTCTTCCAAAACTTCAAATCCAGCCGCGTCTGCCATTTTCTTAAGCGTCTCTAACTGATCTATTCGCATCTCTCGCTCATTCTCCGAGTGACTGCACTCAATGTGCGGAACTGGTATACCCCACGCATCCTTTAGATCCTTGTTAATCGTCACCTGGTTTTCAAAACGCGGTAGCATCTCGCCAAAAGCTAAAAAATAGAATTTTACGACCTGTTCTCCTTGTAGCCTTTCCCATTCCAATCCAGCTTGAATACCATAACCACGAATGAACTTGTTATGGTGATCGGCAATGTTTTTGAATTGTGGAATGTATATAGTACCAAACAAATTAGATTTTTTTGACAAGTTCGTTAGAAACCTTTCAGGTTTTGGAACAACACCATTAATACCTATAGAGGTATGATCCATCAAATAGTGTCCGAGCAAACCTGATGAATTCCCCAAACCTGTGGGGTGCTGCTGTGTTGCTGAGTTAAGCAATATTCGTGTTGACTCTATTGTTGAAGCACAAAGCATAACAACTTTGCCAAATGCCTCATAACTTTTATGTGTATGCTTATCAATGAAAGCAACTCCTTTTGCTTTACCACTGTCTTCATCAACTATGATATGGCTCACCATTGCATACGGTCGCAGTGTCAACCGCCCTGTTTTCATTGCAGCATAAATAGTGGGCTTTGGGGGTGCCATACGTCCTAGAGTTACTTGGTAGTCGTAGATTTTACATGACTCAAGCGCCGACTTGAGTAACCGCTCGCCTAAGTTGATTTTCCCATCAGGTAGAAAAACTGAATCAGGAAGATGCGGTATGTTTTCGACTATACCTCTTATACCTATCCACTGCTCGACACGTTCATAATAGGTTACTAAGTCAGCATAACTAATTGGCCAGTCTTCACCATGCCCATCACGGCTGGCAGCTTTGAATTGAAAGTCAGAAAATCGATACAGTTGACGACCATGCGCCCTGACAACCATTCGACCGCCTACCTGTCTACCACGAACCCAAATAAATGGTTTATCCTCCGGTGTAGTGTAAGGGTTGTCTATATCGTCAACAAAGAAATCAGGACAGTGATTCCAGGCATAGCACTTCGACTGAATCGGCTGACGCTCACGAGCTATTTGATTATTAATTGCACTACCTCTGTAATTGCCAATCTTCAAAAGTTGCCAAAGCCTTTGTTGTGCATAATTAATATTTTTTTTGAAAAGTGGACTTCCTGCTTCAAGTAAAAGCACGCGCATACCCTTTTCAGTCAGTGTTTTTGCAGCCCAACCACCTGTCGCGCCTGAGCCAACAATAATAGCGTCATAGATTTCATATTTTGTCATACAGTTAAAGCCCCTTAATGAAGAAAATTAGATAAAAATAAATACATTAAAACTGACCCTTTCAAAGTGAAATTTTGCACTATAAAATAAATAAGATTGTTCAACAAAATTCGAGGTTTTAATCGCAGTGAGAACTAATCTTGGAAAATGTAGATATTTCTACATCTATATCCTGCACTCTGGTCTTCATATCTTTCTCTAAAAATCTAATATTTATGCTAGAAATATCTTCGAGTCAGTATGAAAATTTGTGTGTATTTGCCCATAGTAGCAAGCATGAATATTGATGCAAAGGGCTATCGCAAACTCTTCAAAATCGCATCACAAAAAAACAATGAATATTATAATCTTCTGTTCTTTGAGTAATCGAATCGTTGCTAACCGATATCCTCCAGTCAGCAATCTACCGTTATTGTCCAAAACCAGTGCTTCAATCAGTTTCAGAACAGCAATTGACTCTGCCAAGCGAAGCGACGGTCAGCAGCTTCAACCTTTACTTAAAAGTTTTTGCCATACAGAATTAAATCCTCCAAATGCACGAATAGTAAGTAAACCAGCCAAAAAGCTATAAGAACAAGTTGCTACAATTAGAGTTAATAAAAAATCCAAATTAATTTTTTGCAGTATCGAAAATATAATCAGCATGAACACGCTAATTAGTAGCGGACGATGCATAACTCGCCATAACTGCAATGAAAATAAGCGACTGTAAACAACATATGTAAATACGCTGAAGTTTGTCAAAGTCATTGCCAAATTCATTAGCGCTGCACCTAGTAATTTATATTGATAAATCAACACTACACCTGCTACTCCTCCGACAGCAGTAGTGAGCGTTACTTCTATAAGATTAAATTTCTCGAAACCATTAGCTATCAGCAAATAGCTAAACGAGCGGGAAAAGTTAGACGTAATAAGTGACAACGAAATGATATGTAGAATTATAGTAGCCTGTGCAAAACTTGGATCTTTATAGATAAATAATAATAGTTCTTTTCCAAAAAATAACAATCCTATGAAAAAAGGTAATCCTATACAAAGTAGGATTTCAATCACACTTTCTGTTGACTCACGCTGCTTCTCCTTTCCTAAGTATACTGCTTTTGACATACTAGGAAAGGCTGCCAAACTTAAGCTACTAGAAATAATATAGAAAGGTTGCAGTAATTGAGACATAGCGCCATAAATACCAATTAGCACCTCACTACCTAAAAGAGAAAGAATAAGTATGTCTATTTTGGCAGCAATAATACCTATTCCTTCAATCGCAAAAAATGTACGCGTAGCTTTTATTGTGTTCCAGATGAAATCTTGCTTAATTTGCCATTTTGGTTTGACTATTCTTATTAAGAATATCCATTCAATTACCAAAATTAATGATTCTGAAAATATTAAGATACCAGCAACATATTCAATTCCATAGTGGAGTTGCATTGCCCAAAGCATTGCCACTAAACGTAGAATATAAACTGGCACAGTAGAGATAGCAATCAGGTGCATTTTCTCTTGAGCTTGGAAAATTGCCTCCGTGACGTTAGAAAGCGCAAACGGCACGATAGTCAAGCCCGTAATGTAACAAATAAATGAAGTGTCAGCAGTATAGTGTAGTAGAAATACCACAACCACCAGGGCTGCATAACCGATAATGCTGAAAATAAACTGCAATAAGCTACCATTTACTAGATAGACTGGCGTTATTTCTGGAGCACGGGCTAGTTCTCTGGTAAACAAAGTTTTAAAACCTTGAGAAGCAAGGTTTACAAAAATGTAGTAATAGCTTATTGCCAGTAGGTATTGCCCTAAAGCATAAGCTCCTAGAGTCCGAGCTATAGCCGCAGTTAGTACAAAGGTCACAATTCCTTGCGTTAGCCTATTCACTAACATTGATATAGAATTAACTGCTAGTTTGCGTCGTTCTGACATTGCTAACAAGCCTTTCTTAATTTGATGTACTTTATGAAGGGATACGTAGGGTGTGGAGCGTGCTACTCGTAACGCACCATTCTTAAGGGGAGGAGTACGTTACAGACTTCGTCAAGAATGCACCCTACAATACCTAATCTTGTTCAAAAATCAAACCGGATTTTTATAACTAACTGATAGAGTGCTATCTGTCTGTACCTGTTGTAAACAAACAGTCAATTTTTCAGCCAGAAACTTCACGTTTGGCTCTTCCATAAGAGTTGTGTGGATTGCTTCGGGTATGTGATAAATTTCAACTCCACCAGTGACAGCCTTACTCCATAACTGGGGATCATCTTCCAATTTTTGAAAACTACTCGTCGAGTGGAAAAGAGTCACTTTGCCAGGATAAATTTCTGGAGCTATGTAGCTTTTGAAAGCTTGATGGTTAGCCGAAGCCACATTAAGAATTCGTAGATCCATAAATGATCGCTTTATGTATTGCAGATACAACTTGTAGAAAATACTTGCCTTCCCTGCTGTCAGATGCCAATTTATTCTTTCCGACAAATAATTTATTTGATCTTGCGGTTTTAAATTGAGCAGATTGTTTAAATGTGCGCGGCTCAACTGCCATAGGGTTTTAGGTTTAATGTTATTAGCATCTGTACTCCATTGGGTAACAACAGGAGATCCAGAGTCAAATATAGCTAGCAACCTCACCTCCTGATCCTGTGCGTGCAGTTGTCGGGCAATTTCAAAGGCTATTTGACCACCTAAGGAAAAGCCCCCTACAAAATAGGGTCCTTGAGGTTGAATCTTTTGCATTTCTTTGATGTAATTAGATGCCATTTCTGGTATTGAGGTAAGTGGCGATCGCTTACCGTCAAGTCCTTGCGCTTGTAGTCCATAGAAAGGTTGATCTGGCGATAGATATTGCGCCAATTTCCGATAGAATAAGACATTACCCCAAATAGCATGAATACAGAACAGAGGCTGTTTTGTAGGCTTACCCTGTTTAATCATCACTAAGGATTCCCATTCTTGAGAAGATTCTTCTTGGTGTAGAATAGTCGCCAGTTCCGCAATAGTTTGTTTCTTAAAGAGAGTCGCTAAAGATAGCCGAGTCCCCCAAGTCTTTTCAATTTCAGCAAACATGCGCATAGCTAGGAGGGAATGACCTCCCAAGGCAAAAAAGTTGTCATGGATACCTATCTGTTTCAGACCTAAGACTTCTGCCCAGATAGCAATTAAAGTCTCTTCTGTGGGATTTCTCGGGGTGTCAAAGCCAGTTTCTAAGGTAAGGTAATATGTATTCAAGGTCTGGCTGTCTCCTTTGCCATTGTCAGTCTGAAGCGTAGTACTTAAGGAGACATAATCACTAGGCGCACTGTACCCCAGCAAGGCACGACGGTCAACTTTGCCATTCGGCGTTAATGGCAAGGCATCCAGTGTCACAAACGCCGAAGGGATCATGTAGTTTGGCAACTTTTGGGAGAGGAAGTCACGCAAGTCGCTACATGTAAGTGTTTGATTCTGATGAGGGACAATGTAGCCAACGAGGCGTTTGTCTCCTGGTATATCTTCTCGGACAATCACAGCTATTTCCCGAATCTCTGGATATTTGGCTAGCAATACTTCAATTTCTCCCAGTTCGATGCGGAAACCCCGAATCTTCACTTGATTGTCAATGCGACTGATATATTCAATGTCTCCATTGTGCAGATACCGCGCTAAATCACCTGTTTTGTAAAGGCGAGAATTTGGTTCATTGATAAAAGGATTGGCAATGAATTTTTCGGTGGTTAAATCTGGACGATTCAAGTAACCTCTAGCAAGACATACACCACCGATATACAGTTCGCCACTAATTCCAATGGGAACTGGTTGAAGATATTGATCAAGGATGTATGTTTGGGTATTACCAATGGGTTTTCCAATAGATATTGATGGTTTTTGAGTACCGACTAGAGACTGCTGTTCGCTTACTTCATAGGTCGTAGCCCACACAGTAGCTTCAGTAGGTCCATACATATTCCAAACAGAGGAAACTCTGGCTAAAAGCTGAGAGGCTAATTTTTGGGATAGAGCTTCACCACCACAAAGAATTTTTAGCTGCGATTGACCATTCCATCCTGCTGTTAGAAGAAGGTACCAAGTAGCAGGGGTGGCTTGCATAACTGTAGCATTGGACTCCCTCAGCAACTTAAGCAGTCTGATCCCATCAACCCCCACTTCCCGACTGACCAAGACTACCTTAGCCCCTAACATTAGAGGTAAGTAAAGTTCTAGTACAGCAATATCAAAAGAAATAGTCGTGACGGCTAGGAGGATGTCTTTGTCTGTCAATCCAGGCTTAAGTTGCATGGTACTTAAAAAGTTAGTGACAGCCTCATGAGTAATTTGAACGCCTTTCGGCTTTCCTGTAGATCCCGAAGTGTAGATGATGTAAGCCCTATCCTTAATCACACCACTGAATAGATTCTCGTCATTCTCTTGAGAGATATTTTTCCAGTCAGTATCTAAGTAAACTACCTTTGCCTGATGCTCAGGTAATACGGACACTAAATCTTGCTGAGTTAAAAGAACTGGCAGCTGCGAATCTGATACCATATAAGCCAATCGCTCTTTAGGAAAAGCTGGATCTAAAGGCACATAAGCTCCTCCTGCCTTGAGAATCCCTAATAGTCCCACAACCATTTCTAAAGAGCGTTCTACACAGATACCTACTGGTACATCGGCTTCAACTCCCAAAATTCTCAGGTAATGAGCTAATTGATTTGCCCGACTATTTAACTCCCGATAGGTAAGTTGTTGTTGTTCAAATACTACTGCGACTGCATCAGGGGTACGCTTTACCTGCTCCTCAAATAACTGATGGACACATTTATCTATAGGATAGTCTGTCTGAGTATTGTTCCATTCTATAAGTAACTGCTGTCTCTCCTTGGGTGTCAGCAGAGGTAACTCAGAAATTGACTGTTCTGGTTTAGCTGTGATCGCCACAAGTATTGTTTGGAAATGCCCATTCATGCGCTTGATGGTATCAGCATCAAACAAGTCAGTGTTATATACCCACTTTCCTATCAGTCCGGTGCTGGTTTGTTCTATAAGTAACGTTAAATCAAACTTCGCGCTTGTATCTTCCACCACCCACGGACTGGCAGTTAAGCTGGAAACCTCAATCTTTTGTAGGGAAATATCTCCCTCCATGACAAACATCACCTGGAACAAAGGTGAATAGCTTAAGTCTCGCTGCGGTTGCAATTCTTCAACAAGAAGTTCAAAGGGCAAATCCTGATGACTTTGAGCTAACAAAGCCACTTTCCGCACTCGCTCCAGTAATTCTTGAAACCTGGGATTTCCAGACATATCAGTGCGGAAGACTAAAGCGTTAACAAAAGTCAATCCTTCATCTGAACAATCGCGGTTAGCAATGGGGGAACCGACCACAATGTCTTCTGTACCTGTATAGCGGTAGAGCAAGGTGTTAAACGCTGCTAACAGGGTCATAAATAGAGTGACATCTTTGTCTCTGCTGTAGAAACTGAGTGCTTCTGTTAGTTCCGAAGAAACGACAAAAGATTGGGAGCTTCCACGTCCGTTTTGCTTTGCTAGTCGTGGTCGATCAGTGGGTAGTGATAACAAAGGTGGCGCACCTGCGAGTTGTTGAAACCAGTAAGCGAGTGAGGACTGGATAGGTAGTGTTTGCAGGTGTGAGAGCAGAGCTTTATAGGATACTTCGTAGACTTCTCGATCAATAAACTTTAGTTTTGGATCGTAATGTAATATCAACCGTAGAGTGCCAAGAGCCGCAACCCATTGTCCAGCTTTGATGTATCCCATGATTGCGTAGGGTAGTCTCCCTGCAAAAAGGGTAATCCAAGCTTGCCTACCGCGTTCGTAAGCAGCTTCATATTCTTTGTTTCCAGTCTGTTCAATGTAACTCCATTGCAGACTATGGGAATGCAATGCACTTATCAGCATTCCCGCCGATTTTGCAGACAAGTTACTACCGTGATAGCGATATTCAAAAACTATTTGATTGTGGAAGTATATGGGGAACTCACGGGCAACTCGGAGAAATAAATTTATATCTTCCATAGTCGCTAGCTTTGGGTCAAACCCTCCTACAGACTCAATAGCGACACGTCGAAAAATGACACAGGCACATTGGATTTTATGCTCGGCAGCTAGAATAGTCGCGTAATCAGCGACTTCTGGTTGATTCTCATATATTTCTTCTGTTCTATATGAGCCATCCGCGTTTATTGATTGAAAAATATAACTACCAAAGACAAAGCCAACTTCTGGATGGGCATTGATGCAATTTACACCAATTTCAACGGCTTTAGGTAATAGGCGATCATCACTATCCAGAAAGAGTAGATACTCTCCTTTACTAACGCGTATTCCCGTATTACGTGCTACAGAGACACCCTGGTTGCTTTGGTAGATATATTGTACATTCGGGTAGCGAGCGCAAACTTCTTTCGTTTCATCTGTCGATCCATCATCCACCACGACGATTTCAAACATAGGGTAAGTTTGACTAAGTAGACTCTCAATTGCTTCGGGTAAAAATGCGGCTCGGTTATATGAAGGAATAATAACTGATACCTTAGAGTGGTTAAAGTTAGGTAGTGCGTGATTCATAATAAATGGTTAATTGGTATTTTAAGCTTTTGGAGCAAAGAAAGATTTATGCAATTTAATCACTCAATATCAAAGTTTTTTCTTCACAAGCTTCTTGTCTAACAACTGATGCGTACAGCGCCGCTAATGAAGTGATGTAATTTTTGACATCAAAGCACTCAACGCGACGGCGGGCGGCAGTTCCCAGCGCAATTCTTGACTCTTCATCTCTAATTAGGTTTTGCATGGCTTGTACTAGCTGTTCTTGATTCCCTGGTTGTACTAATAAACCGTTTTGATTGTGATTAATAACTTCTGGTATGCCACCGACTGGTGTGACAATCACAGGTAAACCCCAAGCCATTGCTTCTAACATTGACATAGGTAAACCTTCGTTATATGAGGGCAAAATAAAGGCATCTGCTGCTGCCAATAGAGCATCTCTTTGTACAGGAATTAACCACGCACAAAGAGTAACTTTTTCCTCTACAGCTAATTCTTGAATGAGTTGTTGTGCCATTTCTAAATCTCCGTTTCCTGCTAATACCAATTCGGCACAATTTCTATCTGATTCTGGTAGTGCAGCAAATGCCTTTATGAGGTCAAATGCTCCTTTATCTTGCTTAGGAAAAGAAATAATAGACTTGGCAGCATCAAGTGCGCCACCACGTTTACCAATGCGACCTAAAAATACAAACTTTACCTGCTGTTTGTCTCTCCGTTGTGGAATATTTAATGGCAAATTGACAGGATTGTAAAGCACTGTAGTTTGATTTTCATCTAGCTGTAATGTTTCTATAAAATAATTTCTCCAATTTTCAGAAAGAGCAATGAATTTAGTGCATTTGCTAAATAATAGAGAAATTATTATTTGCGCTAATCTAGGAATTCCAGCAAAAAATTCTTGATATGTTGCGCCGTGGGAATGAAGAATAAGAGGCTGGCGAAAAGCTAAAATAATAAGTACAATAATTAGTTTTCTAAGGGTACTGCCTCTTTCTGAAAAATGAATATGAACTAAGTCAACTTCTCCTCTCAATAGCTTCCACACGAGTGTCTTAATTGCTTTGAGAAATACTATAGCATTCTGTAGTAGAGATCCTGGCGCAAAAGTACCAACATGATGAATTTGTATTTCTGGAGGTACATTTTCGAGGATAAGTTTTTCAACTGATGTGATTCCTCCCTGAATATCAAGACTAGCGCCAAGCATTAGCACTTTGATGATTTGCTTTTGACTATCAGTAGATTTATACATAAAATTTGATAACTCCATTATTTTGGTAATTAGCATTTGCTTGTTCTAGCAATAGACTTTTTTGCGTCTAGCCTTCCGGAAAGCTTAAAGGCGAATGCGCTCTTACTTGAGACAAAAAATTATTTGTGCTGCTTTTTGATTGTGACTGCGGTATGCGTAGCGAAAAAAATATTGTAACCTGGATAACAAAGAAAAAGTTGTTTTGGATAATAAGTGTGCTTTCTGTGAGATTTGCTAGCACAATATATGTGAGAAACATTGCTGGCCAAAACCCGTCAGGTGTTTTCACCAACCGGATGTAGGCTAATCCCTTTTGAAAACTTATTAAAAAGTCAATTAGATATATTGAGAAGCCTATTAATCCCAATTCAAGGAAAAGATCTAAAAAGCCATTGTGGCTATTCGGTGGTGTCCAACCTGATGCATACCAGATATCAGC
Source organism: Rhizonema sp. PD38 (assembly GCA_029379285.1). Taxonomy (GTDB): domain Bacteria; phylum Cyanobacteriota; class Cyanobacteriia; order Cyanobacteriales; family Nostocaceae; genus Rhizonema. The sequence continues at coordinate 6,821 of JAQYWP010000036.1, read as the reverse complement.
AGACGGACCATCTAAGCCTCTCCAGAATGCACCAAATCCATAACCTAGCCAAGGACGGTGCCAGATTTTATCTAAGATAAAGGGCCAAAAATTTGTCCGCCCAGTAAGTGTTAAATCTTTACCGAATAAAGCTGCGATCGCTTCTGCATTAGCAGATACCAATGAATATAAGATTGTACTTGTTGTTGTGATTCCCATCAAGGTAGGAATCATGAAGTCATAGTGCCACCGCAAAATCCGAAAGAACAATAATTCAACTATAAGAATGAAAACATTAATTAGGGGTGATGATGCTTTTGAAAGTATGATTAGCAATACCGAAAAAAACAATCCAATCAAAAATAGCCAGCGTTTTTTTTCTGCTCCAAGCGCCAGTAGTAAAAATACAATTGTACTAGGAGCCATGACTTTGCCGAGAACGTTTTTATGGTTATAAATTCCCCGCCAAGTTCCGAAATGAACTCCGGCCATCAACCCGTATTTTGGCAATCCCACAGCAAACAAACAACTTGCGAATATGGCTATAGCAAATGTCCATCCTAATAACTGTAACTGCTCTTTTAAGCTATAGCGGCTGGCTAAGTAGACTGAAAACAAAATTGTGCCTAATAAGGCTATACTGCGGCTTTTGGTTATGTCAGGTGCATCAGACCAGAAGAAGGAGAAGACAGCTATCCCTACCAATAGCCAGAGCAATTTATCTTTAGTAATGACCTTAATTACCTTTTTCCAGCGTACAACAAGTAAGCAAAAGGTGATCAGATAAATAACTAAGAATATCAACTGAATCAAGGCAAAATCAGAACCACCTTCGACTTCACCCCCTTCACTTTCCCCTCCTGAAAGAATGACAACTAAAGGACCTCCTGAATAATGGATTAAAGAGATAACAGTGAATGCCTTTTCGGCAAATAGTAAAAGTTTTTTCATCAACCGATACGTTTGGTATTTTTAGCGGCGATGGCGTGTTTGTAAACTTCAATGGTTTGATCTGCTATATTCGACCAATTTAAGTCTTGCTGACAGCGAAGCGCAGCAGCAGCTTGCATTTGGCGCTGCTTTTCAGGATCACTCAACAGCTGAATGATGGCATTAGCAAGGGCACGAACATCGCGGGGCGGTACAAGCAGTCCATCTTGTTCGTGGCGAATTATCTCTCCTAAACCGCCGACATTGGAGGCGATAACTGGGGTTCCTGTTGCATAGGCGATCGCCGCTACACCGCTTTGAGAGGATTCAATATAAGGCAGAACTGTTACCGCACTACGCTGAAATAAACCCGCGACAGCTTCAACGGGGATAAAACCATTAAAAATTTCGTAGCGTTCTTTGTCCGCATCATTCAATAATTCATCAATATTTTCTCCCCTTCCAGCAATAATCAGCTTGACTTCGGGAATGCGTTCCGCAATTAAAGGCATTGCCTGTAGCAGATATTTCAAACCTTTATAGGGCCAAATGCGCCCAAAAAATAGTAATGTATAAGGTTCGCGGACTACTACTCGACCGCCTGCCCAGTGCTGAAATAGAGTGCCTAGTTCCCCGTGCGGCAGCACATTAACTCGTTGTTGGGGCAAGCGGAATTGTTGGACAAGAATGTCTTTGAGCAAGTTAGAGTGGACAATTAACTGCTGAGAACGGTAGAAAGCAATTCTGCGAGTGTACTCAGAACCAGGAATCAGATCGCGATCGCCTGGGTGACGAAATACATCGTGAATAGTAGTTACCAAAGGCGGCATCTCATGCAGGAAAAGTGTTAAGTCGTACCAAGGGTTGTTAGTTTCTTGGACGTGCAGCACATCAGGCTTTTCCTCGCGAACGATCCGCATCAATGCACGCATAGTCAATAGATTGCGCGGATCGCGAATGCGGGGTGTTTTCAACCTTAATACGCGGATGCGATCATCGATAACATCTTTACAGATAGCTGAAAGTTTTTCTGGTTGAATTAGGGTTAAATCAACATACTTAGCTAAACCGTTTGCCAATTGTATACTATACTCGTCAAAGGAAAAATGCAATAAAGCAATTCTCAACATTTGAAATTTCATTGCTGATTTATGCCCTCTTTTTGGTAATTATCAATGCCTTCATCTCTGCATTCACTAGAGGTTGATGATAGTTTTGCTTGATATCCGGCACAGGTTTATTATCTAGGAGAACTTTGGATATCTTGGCTTGACAGTTACTCGGTAAGTTATCAATAATTCTTGTTTTCAATGCAGTCGGGCTATAAGTTCGGGCAAAACCTTCATAGGGACCCCATCCTGCAAAACTAGCAGTACTGTCAAAAATTGTGAGCGCTTTTTCAGGATCGTACTTATAAATTTGTTTATTGTTCCAAATTTCTGCATACTCGTTAGCAATAAATAGTGGCACGATCACAAGTTTTCTACCCACTTGCAGTAGGCGTACTGCCTCTTTAATGAATTTTATATCTAAATCATCTCGAAAATGTTCAAAAGAGTGATGGCAGCTGATCCCATCCAGAGATTCATCTGGGAGAGGGATTGCGTCGATAGAACCGCCAATATATGTAACTCCATCTGCACATTTTCCATCTAGTAAGGAGTCCTGACAGTAAGCAGTAAATTTGAAGTCATAAGCAGCTCTTAATGCCTTGAGATATTCTGCTTTTTCCCCACCGGCAGCATCTAATATTTTATCACCTGCTTTTAACTCTAATAGAGTCATTGACGTCAGATATTCAAGAGTTTTGGAATAGGGATAGGAAAGCTGATTATACTTGTTAAGTATAGGGGATTTGATAAAATCATTATAATCATTTATTGAAAACTCTAAGTTGCCCATTTCTATCTTAGCTTCTTCAATCTCTGAGTCATTGATAGGACGCAAAATCCGATTAATTTTTAAATTATTAAGACGGAACTCTGTCAGGAATTTCCACTTATATGTGGTTATTAATCGGAATAATCGATTGAGAGTGAATTTATGACTTGCCATATTTTTCGCACACCTTTAAATCCAACTATTGAAATGTGAGGTTATAGCTAGGTGTTAGCTCAATGAGGTCTCTATCTCTCCGAACTAGATGTGAAACGCGTATTTTAACTTGTTTGTTTATACATCTAGATACTTTTTTTTATTTGTTAAATCGTCCTGATTACAGACCCTATAAATGCACAGGAATTGGCTCAAGAGACATTTTTTACTTTTTTTATCAGTTTGGGTACTTTCAACCCATAAGAATCCTGAGTTATCATTGTTACTTGAAAGACTTCTCAGGACTCCTTTGGGTAAATGTCGCGCAAGGTCGCCGATTTTGTAGAGGCGATTCCATTTTGAATTTTGAGTTTTGAATTTAAGAATTTTCTTTCAAATTATAACTCATAACTCATCATTTTTTAAAAAGGAATTGGAGATGAATGTCTCTCGTTTCAGTTAGCGAATGAGACAATACTAGTAAGCTCCTTCCTTTTTCAAAACAACCAGAACTGTTTTGAACAAAATCTCTATATCTAACCAAAGAGACCAATTTTCAATGTATCTCATATCAAGGTTTATAACTTGTTCAAAATCTAAAACATCTGAGCGACCTGAAACTTGCCAAAGACCAGTAATACCTGGTAAAACCTCTTGCCGAATAAAATGACGTTCAGCAAACTTATCTATATCTCTAGTAGGTAAAGGCCGAGGACCAATCAAACTCATTTCCCCATATAGAACATTAAATAGTTGGGGTAATTCGTCCAAACTATAGCGACGAAGAAATTTGCCTACACGGGTCACACGAGGATCGTCTTTAATTTTAAACAGGACACCATCCTTAGTTTCATTCAGAGCTTCTAATTCTTTTTGCAGTTGTTCTGCATTAGTCTTCATAGTACGGAATTTCCATACTTTAAATGTTTCCCCACGTAAACCTACACGGGTTTGCCGATAAAACACTGGACCTGGAGAGTCTAGTTTAATTGCTATTGCAATTAGTATATAGATGGGAAATGTCAACATTAGAAATATAGAGGTGAAACAAAAATCAAAACACCGCTTTATCCAAAAACCTCCACCTGGAATTGTAGGACAATAAAAACTAAGGCAAGGTATTCCACCTATATTAGTGAACTCTACATCTCTGTAAATTGGTTTAAATTCTGTCTGTAAAAGATGCACAGTTATCCCTGAAGCTTGAAAGAGCCAGCAGGTAAACATTCTATTTTTGATTGCATCCCAAGAGATAAAAACTTCTGTTACACCTAGTTGATTAAGCTTTTCAAAAGTTGCCTGTCTGTTGTATCTATCTAATGATTGAGCACTGTCATCACCACATAGAATGTAACGTTTTTCTCTCTTCACAAAGTTAACAATCTTATCTTTGTCTTCAGAGTTGTAAATAATGAAGGCAGGGTAACAACCTAAGACTTGTTTATCACGAAGAAATTCAAGTATCAGGTTGATTACAAATCTACCCAAACATATAAAGCTTGTACTTATTAACAAAGAAGTTATTAACTTTGAGCGTGTTTCCTCAATAATTTGCTGATAAAAAAAGCCAATTATAATTATTAAACCTTGGGAGAAAACAAGCGTTTTTATAATGTTAATATAGTCATTTCGCTTATTACCTGCTTGATAATTACCTTGGAGAGCTAGTGCTCCTATCTGAATAGCAGTAGTGATGAACATTGATGAAAAATTGCTTGGAATAGCTCTAGGTAAATGCACAGAAGAGGCATAATATTCAGATACAAACCAAGCAAGAAATAGAAGAACATAGTCTAGTACGACTAGTATCGTTAATCGCATCCACCATGATCCCTTTCGCAACCTGGCAAATACAGGGGCACGTAAATCTAAAGGAGATTCACTCAATTGATAAGTTGCCATACTCGGATTATTTATCATTAGTCTCTTTGCAATCTAATTTAAATTTTTAGAAAACTATATACGTCTAATTATTCAGAACCTTATGGCAATTTTTCCCACAAGAATCTTGCAAGTATTTGCTTTCAGTACAATACCCCCTATTTCGTCTACTTTCCGAGGACATCTCTGCGTATTTTTTTTCAAATACGACTTCTTTATTTTGCCTAATATAGCTTAATCACACTTCAAAAGAAAGTTGTATTGATAATTTTTTTCAAGTCACAGGGTTCTTTAAAATTATGTTGAAAATCAGTAACTTTAGGAGGTATATTGTTTCAGGATGTTAGAGAACATTTTCAAAAACTATGTAAACTATCTGAGCTATATTCCAACTTCATTAATGAAGGGAGCATATAGATTAGTTACATTATCAACTTATTTAATATTCAAACGTAAACCGTACAATTACGCAAACTAAAAATATTCACAAATGTGTGTTAAATATTTAGACTAAGGCATAGAAATATTACTTAAGAACACCCTCTTTGGCATCTAAGCAATTAGCGATGAAGCGATAGAGTGTTCAATCCTTATTTCTAAGCACAGGTAATTAAACTAGACATATTACAAGTTACGCCTCCTGATAACTTAAGGCTACAAGCTGAATTTTTGAGATCAGTTATTTATATAATGTTCGGTCAATGAGTTATAAATAAAAGATAGGTTTGTAGCAATACGGTTCAGTTAAGACATTTATTCGTTGAGGCAGCAGGGGAGATGGGGTGCTTTCTGTGCTCTTGAGATTGAAGTATCCGCTCCTCTGCTTTTCTGCTCCTCTGCCAAGAACTGCAAGCCTCAACAGATTAATTTCGCGATTCTGAACTGTATTGAGGTTTGTAGTGACGCTTTAGCGCTCTTAACAGTTTGAGAGCGTATTTCTTGGGAGATGCCGCAGGTTAGACAGCACAAGTACAAACATTATTACAAGTGTTCAACCAAACATGGTATCAGACGACAATGAATATTTTCTTCACGCGGCAGTTGCTTCAAGCCAGGGAATCAAGAGCGCTAGTCGCCGTGAGAGCGGGCGTGATACCATTTCACGAAAATTCTGATACAATTCACTCCCCCTGCTTCCCTGCCTAAGAACTGCTTGCCTAAATGTATCAACTTTAAAGTGAAACGGTATGAGCCCCCTGCCGCGCACAGCGAGCCAACGCACTACAGTAGCTTCAACACATTATCAACTCGTAAAATCTTGCCACTGTATTGGTCAATATACACGTTGCTTTCCCCAAAAACCAGCTTTTTCTGAAGCACATCAAAGCGAAACCTCAAGGCATTCTCTGGCTTTGGGGAAAATAAATTCCCCTAGAGTCGCGATGAGGTTGACGACGAGACTGGCATGATGATCAGAATATAGGATGAAAGAAGCACATTTTTCTTCACTTTCTGAAAGCCTTGCTGTATAAGAGTTATAAAATGTGCTTCTTAGGAGTGAAGTCTAATATCATATTTTTAGCAATAGGTCAATCGCCATCCGAAAAACTTCCCTAGACGTTACCGGGCTGGCTTTTGTTATCAGTTCATCTTGATTCGTATTAACTTTTAGTTGTCTACATTTTCACGATGAAAGTTAGATTGGAACAGATGGAAAGGAGTCTGTTCCAAAAAGCATCAGTTTATCTCGTTTATTGGTGTATCAACTCCATATGCAGGTTGTGCAACTCCACCATATAAAGGAGTAATAATTGGTGGGGTAGGATGAATGGGTGGCCATTTGACAACAGGTGGCGATTTGACAATAGGTGGCCATGGTTCGGGTTCAGGAGGTCTAACACCTCCATACAATGGCACAAGTTGCAAACCGCCATAAACAGCAGCTAATTCTTTTTCATCTACATCCCTTAGATCGCCCTCAGAGGAATTTAAGTCTAACAAAATGGTTGTATATTCTTCAAATTCTTGTTGGGTAAAATCATAGCCAGCAGCTTGAA
>JAQYWP010000413.1 GCA_029379285.1 Rhizonema sp. PD38 | reverse complement strand
CATATGATTACTTGTAATATTTTAATAATGGTCATTCATCAAACTCACATTCCATCACTAATTTTATATTTTACAGCAGTTTTTGGGTAAAGTCTGCGGGAGAGAATTTTCTAAGAGCGCGAGCTTTACGTAAAATCTGCGTCAAAGCTACAGCCCAAGGGATACGCTTCCCCCGGCAGACTTTGGGCGAAGTCTGTCGGACAGAATACTCTGAGGGGCGAGCTTCGCTTTGAGAGTACTCTCGTGGCCGAGTTTTACGTAAATCGACCACATTGTAGAGGTGAACAGCCGTAAGAAAGCGGGAACGCTTTCAGCGAAAGCCTAAAGCCGAAGATTGTGGTTCAAATAAGTAGTTAGACAAAACTAAATTCATGCGTTCAGGCACGAGTCAGGAAAAAAGTTTGTGTAATTAATTCTGTGTGAGTTCTTAAAAGTATTCAATTACGATGTAAGGGTATATTTTTTAGCCTCGATCCAGAGCGAAAAGCACTGTATTTGAATGCAAGAAATTGGTTGAAGTTTAAGAAAAAAGGACAACATGCTCACCAAACCTATAGAATCTGTTCCCATACGAACACCTCAACGCTTAGTTGAAGTTGCCTGGTTTGACGATCTTTGTGGAGGCGATACACAGTATTTAGGAGTCATCGACGAAGAACGCCCGAGCAACTACGCTCACTGCCGTGACATCATGCTAACTGCCGAGCAAATGGGCTTTGGCAATATACTGCTGCCAACATCATACCTCACTGGGCAAGAAGTGATTCCATTTGCCGGAGCTATGGGACCGCAGACATCAACCATCAATATGCTCACAGCTTTGCGGACAGGGGAAATATTCCCGACTATGCTTGCACGTCATATCGCAACACTCGACCATATTCTTAAAGGCAGACTGACTATCAACATCATTAACTCCAATTTACCAGGTGTGGAAGAAAGTCCGGAACTGCGTTACAAACGATGCTCTGAAACGATTGATATTCTAAAACAAGCATGGACTCAAGAAAGCATTGATTTTGCAGGCGAAGTCTATCAAGTAAAACTCAACAGCACCGATCCCGTCAAGCCATATCAACAAAATGGCGGACCATTGCTATACTTTGGTGGTATTTCGGATGGCTCAAAAGAAGTGTGTGCTAAATACTGCGATGTCTTCCTCATGTGGCCAGAACCAGAAGAAAGCATTTACGCAACTATGCAGGAAATGAGCGCAAGGGCAGCCAAATATAACCGCTATATTGATTTTGGTTTGCGTGTTCATGTGATTGTACGCTCAACTGAAGAGGAAGCCCGCGCCTACGCTCAAAAAATTATGTCAAAATTTGATCCTCAACGCTTCAACTTGAAAGAGCGCACACAAGACTACAAATCGCTAGGCGTGATTCGTCAAGATGAGTTCCGAGCAAAATCGACTGATGATTATTTGGAGCCGCTATTATGGGGTGGTATCGGTCGAGCGCGTTCGGGCTGTGGAGCGGCATTAGTCGGTACGCCCGAACAGATTCTTTTAAAGTTGAATCGTTACATAGACATGGGTATCCGAGCGTTCATCTTGTCGGGTTATCCTCTGATTGAAGAATGTAAACTCTTTGGCAAGTACGTTTTGCCGCATCTACCTACAGTTAAATTGTCAGTGGTACAGAATCGTGTGCCTAGCGTTGAGCCAGGTATGATTGAACCAAGGTGAATGGAGGAAGATTTACACGCCAGGAGCGATCGTTGATTTTGATTGATAGCGAAAAGGGGCAATGCCAAAGAAAGTAAGAGAATTGAAAGCAATGGTGGCAAGAGTTGGGTATATCCTTCAACCAGGACGAGGTAAAGGAAGTCATACATTTTGGAAACATCCTTTGCTACCGGAAGAACCCTTAACTATCTTTGGTAAAGATGGTGATGATGCTCCGTTATATTTAGAAAGAGGCATTCAACGGGTGCTGAAAAAGCTAGAATTACTGGAAACACTAGTAGAAAATGAAGAAGACGAGGGGGGAGAAGAATGACCTATCACTACAGCATGGTGATTCAATGGTCACAAGAGGATCAACTTTTCTTAGTTCACTTGCCTGAGTTTCCCTGGCAACAGTTTCATACCCATGGCAGAACTTATGAGGAAGCTGCCAAAAATGGTCAGGAAGTAATCGAGGCTTTTATTGAAATGCTTACTGAAGAAAATAAACCAGTGCCAGAACCAAGAATGCTGCCGACAAAGCCGTTGCAAGTTGCCTAGTTGAGAGTGGCACTCTCACTCCTGCCAGTTCTGCAATGGCTGCATCGTCTGGCATTGCATCTCCTAAACCAAAAGTTTGTTTTATGATAGCCTCTGAGCGAGCCATCATAAGTTGAGATACTGGCTTTCATTCAGATGGGCACGCTTTCTTCGTTTGGTAAGATACAGGGAACATATTATGAGATTCTTAGAGGGGAGCCACAAAAATTCTCTTTATTTTTTGTCCTCACCATTATCTCAAAGTTTTGTCCCGTATAGCTTAGAGTTGCCTTTTCACCCGCTAAGCGCCCGAACAAATTCTTTTAAAGTTAAATCGTTACATAGACATGGGCATCCGAGCGTTCATTTTTTCGGGTTATCCTCTGATTGAGGAGTGTAAACTCTTTGGCAAGTATGTTTTGCCGCATCTGCCTACAGTTAAATTTTCAGTTCTACAGGATCGTGTGCCTACACCTATGCCTATCACAAGTTAATTATACCATAATGAGGTGCATTTCTAGCAGCAGCACAACATCAATAAAAAAGATTTAGGTGTACCTCAGTTGCTCAGAAAATACTAGTGTCTGGTAGATAGATCGCCAGTATCTGGTAGACAAATCGTCAGTGTCTGGTGAACAAATTGCCAGTATCTGGTAGACAAATCGTCAGTATCTGGTAGATAGATCGTCAGTGTCTGGTGAACAAATTGCCAGTATCCGGTGGACAAATCGTCAGTATCTGGTGGACAACTGGTCGCTATTTGGTGGACACATGGGCTATAGGTACTTGCGAACACTAGAGTGGAGAGTGGTGGCAAGAAGATACTAAATAAGCACAGCACTAAATGCTGCTTTTCAGTTACTACTATGGATACATGATTTCGCTCACTGTAGATTCTTCCGAAAGGAGGATACTAATGAAGCCGGATGGTAAGGTAGCCTTGGTGACAGAACTCTGCCAATAAATTTAGTAGAGCGATCGCTCTATATTCCAGGATAGAGTTAATGCCGTCTTGGAAAGTCCCCGAAATGCACGCGCTACCTACAGGTGAGAACTTACGGTGAGGTTTTATGAGTGATTATCAGTTCCGCGATCAACTTACTCTAGAAGAAAAAGCCGAAGAACTTGGGAAAAAAGCAGTGGCACAAGGTTCTATCCCTAGTTTTGCCGTCCATTATTTCCCAGATGTTTGGGTATTTTATATCCCCAGCGACAACCAGTCTCAACCGTTCACACCAGAGGAAGCATACTTCCATTTGAAAAAATTGGTTGGACAGTCATAATTTGAGAACTCACATATAAGTGACTTGATCTAGTTTAAAGTTACACGTTACCTAAATAATACTACTTATTGTCTTTGCTTCCTTGGCGTCTTAGGGGTTCCTTTTTTAATGAACCTGACTATGCACAGAGAACGCGAAGAAGGAGGCAGGAGAGGTTTTTTGTGTAAAACTGTAGGATTTTCGACTTAAACCAAAGGTGCAACTAATAAATAACAGCAGACCGAATTAGTAATTATGTTAACACCGCTTTTTGATTAATGTTAAATTACTCACAAGAATGCATATGTTGGCTGCACGACTTCACGAAATTGGCACATCGCTTAAAGTTGAAGAAGTTCCTGAACCTGCTCTAAAACCTGGTGGAGCAATTGTGAGGGTGCTGGCTTCCCACGTTCCTAACTTTATGAGCGGTATTGTATCAGGTAAGTTGGACTACTACGTCATGCCACTACCGTTTATTCCAGGTCCAGGAGCGATCGCTGTGGTGGAAGCTGTTGCTGATGACGTCTTCGGGTTGGAGGTGGGGCAGAAGGTATTTTGCGACATTAATATGGCGACTAAAAGTAACAATGCGCCACCTGAAAAAATCCTGATCGGGATTACCGCTTTAACACCGAATGCGGGATCTCTACAGCAACTGTGGCGTGATGGGACATTTGCCGAGAAGGTTTGTTACCCAGCTGAGTGTCTCACACCTTTGGAAGGTGCTGCTGATGTTGAACCAACAACTTTAGCAAGCCTGAACTTTTTAACTATCGCTTATGGCGGATTGTTGCGGGGTGAAGTACGTCCCGCTCAGACGTTGATTGTTAACGGTGCAACGGGTTGTATGGGAGCGTCTGCAGTGTTAGTTTCACTGGCGATGGGTGTTGCCAAAGTCGTTGCCGTCGCACGCAACCAAGAAACTTTGGATACTCTGGTTCAACTTGATCCGAAACGAGTCACAAGCGTTGCTCTTGCAGGTAATGCTGAAGATGCGGAAAAAGTCAAGGCGGCAAGTGGTGGTGCAGATGTTCTTCTAGATTGTCTTGGTGCAGTGAAAGACGCCGATCCGGTACTTGCTTGTATCAATGCTTTATCTCCGGGAGGCACAGCCGTCTTTATTGGCGGCGTTCAGGCAGAGATTCCTCTACCATACTTTCGCATCATGATTCAGGAGTTGACGATTAGGGGTGCATTTATGTACCCGCGTCAAGTTCCAAAAGATTTACTAAGAATGATTTCTACTGGCACTTTGAATTTAAATGCAATTAAAACTCATGTCTTTCCGTTAGACAAGGTGAATGATGCAGTCTCCAAAGCTGCTACTTTGAGGGGTCTTGAGTATTCCATAGTTGTTCCTAATTCTAACAGTTTTTAGTTACTTTCTTCTCGTCAGAAGAAGACTTAATTTAATGAACCGCATTTGAAGGGAGCAATGCGTTGATGAACCAGTTCTACAGAAAGTTAACATTGGTAGGAAAGGAGTGAAAGGGTCAAGAGCGTTGAAGCAAATGCTATGCTAATGATGCCAAAAAGAAGATAGTTAATATAGCCTGACTTTTAACGGGAAATTCTCAATGCACCAAAGAACGTGGCTTTTTCCACAATTTAGTTCTCAATAGTCGTAAATTAATGAAAATGGCGCACGGAAAAATCAGGGCTTGGGGAACCCTCAAAATGACCTTTTACACATGCCGTGAAAAGTCAGAATCTAGCACGCTCGAAGTCCCGAAAAAGAAGGTCTTATGAAATACTTGCTTATAAGGACTGTCCTTCGTAAATTTGCTTGACTAATGACTCATTAAAAAGGAGAAAACAACATGAAACTTGAAGGAAAAGTCGCGTTAGTTACAGGTAGCAGTCAGGGGATCGGACAAGCGATCGCTATCCGTCTTGCTGAAGAAGGAGCCGACATCGTCATCGATTACCGTTCTCACCCAGAAGGTGCAGATGAAACAAAAGCGAAAGTCGAAGCTACTGGACGCAAAGGTTTGGTTGTCAAAGCCGATTTGGGTGTCGTAAGTGATGTCCACCGCATGGTGAGCTATGCTGTGCAACACTTTGGTAAGCTAGATATATTGGTCAATAATGCTGGTCTTGAAAAGCACGCTGATTTTTGGGATATTACGGAAGAAGATTATGATACCGTACTCAATGTCAATCTCAAAGGAGTCTTTTTTGCCACACAAGCGATCGTCAAACACCTTAGGGAAACTCAGCGCCAAGGAAAGATTATCAACATTAGCTCGGTACATGAAGAATTGCCTTTCCCGCACTTTACCACTTACTGTGCAAGTAAAGGTGGCGTGAAAATGATGATGCGAAACTTGGCGATCGAACTTGGACCCTTAGGTATTACAATTAACAACGTAGCACCAGGTGCAATTAATACACCTATCAACAAAAGTTTGATAGAAGATAAAGCAAAGCTCAACGCCGTTATACAAAATATTCCTTTGGGACGTTTGGGCGAAACAAAAGATATTTCCTCTATGGTGGCTTTTTTAGCTTCACCAGACGCTGACTATATCACAGGGTCTACCTTCTTCGTGGATGGTGGACTACTCTGGAATTACCACGAACAGTAACTTAGGATAACGTTTCATACATTTGTGGCATTTTGGTTCGTAGTTGCGCTTTAGCGCTCTCTTTGTGCAACTACGAACCATGACATCATTTTCCTGAACGTCATCAACTTCTACAATCCTGCACTTAGTCAGCATTCAGCGTAACTTAAGTTGACGGAAAATTCTGAGCTTGGCACCATCATAGATTTCCTTACTTACAGAGTAGGGAAAGTGTTAAATTAAAACATGATAAATAATTGAGGATATTATAGCATGAAAGCTGCAGTTTTACCAGATTATCACCAATCTCTGGAAATACGTGACGTACCTGTGCCGGAAATCGGTCCTACAGAAGTCTTGATTAAAGTTTATGCCTGCGGTATCTGCGGTTCAGATGTGCATTTGGTAAATGAGGACTTTAAAGACATATCAACAGTGCCAGTGATTCCCGGTCATGAAGTTGCAGGAGTGGTGGAACAGGTTGGCGAACAAGTCAATTATCTCACATGCGGCGACCGCGTTGGTATTCCCTGGACTCAGCATACCTGCGGTCATTGCCGCTACTGCGTGCGCGGTGAATCAACTTTATGTCCAGAGCAGCAGGCTACTGGTGTCAACCTTAACGGGGGATTTGCAGAGTATGCTAAAGCTCCTGCCCGTGACGTAACTGTCATCCCTAATGAAATTCCTTTTGAGGAAGCGGCACCCCTATTTTGTGCGGGAGTGACCGTTTATACCCCGTTTAACTACGTTAACTATAAACCAGGACAAACTGTTGCCGTACTGGGTGTAGGAGGATTGGGACATCTGGCACTTCAGTTCGCTCATGCTATGGGAGCTAGGACGATCGCCGTCAGCCGAGGTGATGATAAGCTCCAAATGGCAAAAGAAAAACTGGGAGCAGATGAAGCGATCGACTCCAGTACTGAGGAATGGGTGGAGAAGTTGCAGCAGTTAGGTGGGGCTGATGTGATTCTATCTACTGCCAATTCTTCCAAACTGATGGGACAGGCACTCCACGCTTTAGCACCAGAAGGAACGTTAGTGTTGCTAGCTGTAGATAGCAAGGAAATCGTCTTTCCCTCACCAATGGATTTTATTCTTAGGCGTCGCCGAGTCATGGGCAATCCCACTGGCTCAATTAAAGATATGCGTGAGACGTTAGAAGTCGCGGCTAAACATGGCGTTCGTCCAATGATTGAAACGTATCCTCTCGACAAAGCTCAAGAGGCACTAGAACGTGTACGCGATGGTAAGCCGCGTTTTCGAGCCGTGTTGACAATGAACTAGTACAAGG
>JAQYWP010000412.1 GCA_029379285.1 Rhizonema sp. PD38 | reverse complement strand
CCTTGCTTCTTCTGAATCACAAAGAGTAAATGGGCAAAGGTTCCAAGCTCAGGTTCCCGCCCGATTAGAGCCAGAAATATAAATGCTCCTAGTGGGGAGACGCAGAAAAAAATCGCAGAGACCCACAGGGAACATAAAAATAGAGAAAAGAAATCATACCGATACAAGCGGGTTTGATACTATACTTAATTTACACCAAACTAACAAGTGATTGTCAAAACTCGCTCAATTTTTTCTAATGCCCAATCTATTTCATCAAGGGAAATCACCAAGGGTGGAGCAAAGCGGATGACATTATCTCTAGTTTCTTTGGCTAATAATCCCTCGTTAGCTAAGGCTTTACAAAAACGTCTAGCACCACCAGCAATAGAGTGCAATTCCATCCCAATTAATAAGCCTTTGCCACGGACTTCCTTAATATATGAACTTTTAATTGATTGTAATTTCGTCAAAAAATATTCTCCCACTTGTAAGGCTTTTTCTGGCAAATCTTCTTCAAGAATTACATCAATGGCTGCAATTCCAATAGCAGCAGCTAATGGATTTCCGCCAAAAGTACTACCATGATCTCCTGGCTGAAATACACCCATCACTTCCTCGGTAGAAATAAAAGCAGAAATGGGATAAAATCCACCAGATAAAGCTTTACCTACAGTTATGCCATCAGGCTGGACATTCTCATGTTGATGAGCAAACATTTTACCTGTTCTTCCCAAGCCAGTTTGAATTTCATCAAAAACCAGTAATATATTATGATGGCGACAGATTTGTTCTACTTGCTTTAAAAACCCATTGGTCGGAACGATAATACCTCCCTCACCCTGAATTGGTTCTACAAAAAATGCAGCCGTGTTAGGAGTAATCGCTTGTTCTAATGCTTTAGCATCACCAAAAGGAATAACTTTAAACCCGGCCGTCAAAGGACCAAATCCATCTTGATATTGTTCTTCTGTGGAAAAACTAATCAAACTAATAGTCCGCCCAGAAAAATTATTACTACAAACAATAATTTCTGCTTGATTTTCAGGGACACATTTTACTTTATAAGCCCATTTACGAATGGCTTTGATAGCAGTTTCCACGGCTTCGGCTCCCGAATTCATGGGTAGCACTTTAGGTAAACCAGAAATCTTAGCAAGTTTTTCATAAAACATTGCCAATTGGTCATTACGAAAAGCTCTAGAAGTCAGTGTAACTTTCTGAGCTTGTTTGATCATTGCTTCGAGAATTTTGGGATGACAATGACCCTGATTTAATGCTGAGTAAGCCGAAAGAAAATCCAGATATTTTTTTCCTTCTATATCCCATATCCACACTCCTTCTCCTTTAGTTATGACTACATCTAAAGGATGATAATTATTAGCGCCGTATCGCTGTTCTAGTTCAATGTAATCCAGGGTATTCATAGTGTTAAAATAGGGAATTCCCAGAGTTACGTTTGCTACTTGCATATTTACTCCTAAAAATTTTGAGAGGTTGAAATCAAACTAGGAAAGAGCTGAAAGATTACCAGTTGAATGTCTCATTCGACTGGGTGTGAGCATAATTTGAAAAAATCTAGCTTTGTTCTGAGTTTTATAGTTACCCAATTACAGGGTGCTATTTACATTAGAGTAAAGACTCTATTCCCAAGAACTGTATTCCCAAGATTAGTTAGTAACATCAAAGACAAGCGCTATTATGCAATGCTGATGGATTTTTTCTAAGTATCTAAAATAGCCAGTAATTATTGACCAGCCATTTGGTTTTCTTCCAGACACGCAACTTGTGTAGGACATCTTCTGCCGCTACATTTTTCCTAGACAAAAACGGACAACCTTAGCATTTTGAGGCGGTTGATCTGTTGTGTTGTTGAGACTGTCGTCAATAACCGCCTCAAAATGCTCCAAGATCGTCGTTTTTAGTGAGGATTTTGTAGAAGGTTGTCCGTTTTTGTCCGGGTTCATCCCAACCCACTTATTAGTGACGAAAACCAGTTGCCCACTCTGTCTGAATGCAAAACTTTGCTGGCATAACAACCCCATTTGTAAACTGTAACATTTATCATGTTAATTTTGTCTTTATCCGCACCTCGCAGATAAAAAACAAAAGGTAATGAACAGGCAGTGAGTATTGTAACTTAGAGACTTTTATCTCCAACTCATTCCCATCTGCGCCCAAGTGCCGGATTTATACTCTTGTTTTCCCCTTACTTCTAGTGGGCTAACCACTAGAAGTAAGGGGACAATTTAGTATATCACTGTTTGTTAACAGGTAACCGTTCAGGGGGGAGCGCCCTTGAAGATACCCATTGCCTGATTAATCGGTGAAACCCAGATATTAGATGAAAATGAACCGAAGTAGATTGACGTATATTGATCTTCGTGATCGTTGACCATTTTCTCGACTAACATATTTGGGTACCCAGATATTCACACATCTACAAATTCAAGTTAAACGATAAGTGGTGCGCTATGATGCTCTTAACTTAATGAAGGGGGAAGATTATGCCGATCATCTCTCTTAGCTCGTTTAAGGGCGGGGTTACCAAGACAACTTCGGCGATCTGCTGCCTGGCTTTGCTGTTTTGTGAGGACGGTACAACCTTAGTGATTGACGCTGACCCAAATCGTTCGGCTACCACTTGAGCAAGACCTGGGGGACTGCCGTTTCAGGTTTGTGGGGAGTCTGAACACAAGTCAGTCGTCGCCAAAAAAAAAGCACCCATCAAGCTGGGTATCCAGAAAGCCAGACATCTAAACATAGGGGTTGAGACGCGCTAGCCCTGGGTAGGGTGAGTACCAAGGGTCAAACATTGTGAAATAATTCACTGATTTAAATATTATCAGTTGTCAATCACCTTTTTTCTAATTTTTAGCTAACAATTTCTAAGAAAACATAGTGTCTAAAAGTAGAAAATTATTAGATGCTTTTACGGATATTCCCCTCATAAAATAGGTTCACAAGCAAACAGCATAAAAGCTGTTAATCACTTTTTTAATGACTCCTACAAATTTTCCTCCACTCAAGAGCCAAAATCATCTACTTTTTTATGAGAACATACCACAAACCCGAATTTGAAAACGACCACGTACCTAGCTATGAAGAAGAATATGGTTATCCTGTTCCCGTTCGTCGCCAGAGAACTTGGAAAGAAAATGGTACAATTGCCGGATTAATGGTAGTTGGCACTGGCTTGATGATTGTGGACATCTCCATCCACAATATGGTAATAGCATCACTCGCTTTTGGAACTGCTATCATTACATTGCTACCTAAAGAAGCAAATAGTTTGCTTACCAACTTCGAGCGTATACAGCGCAAATACCGCGTCAATATCTACACCGTCTTATTTTGCCTGGTGGGTACAATCTTCATGTTAGATTTTACAACTGCTCCCGCCAATGCCCAGTTTATGAATAATGCCGAAACGTTTTTCAAAAACGCCTCCTACTTTCCGAGTATTGACACTAAAGTTGTCGGTTTTATCTTTGCTGTATTACGAGGTTTGTTCCTCATTTACCTGGGGATTGGTTTAGTACGGGTTGTGCAAGCAGCACGAAATGACGAGGACTGGCAAACCTTAGCTAGAACACCAATTATTGTAGCTATAACTGTTGTGATCGGGGATATTCTTGCAGGATTAGTTGTTGGTACTGGCGGTACTGGAGGCACAGGCGTTTAAGTAAAAACAACTTTAACTTACGAGTGGCATCACTCTCGCTTAAATTATGCCACTCCCAATACGGTTGGTGAATCGCGAAACTTATCTGTTGAGGCAGGAGGAGTAGGGGATGCAGGGGGAGAGAAAAAGGCTTATGCGAACCGTATTGATGCCACTCCTACATTAATTAATTAAGTATTTACGAATCATGTCCAGAGAATTCCGCACGGTGAACCGCGTACTGGGTGACCAACCTCGATTGGGACCATTCCCCGCCGACCAGATTGTACCTTGGAGTGCGATCGCCCTTATCGGCTATATGGTTGTCAAAGGCTTTATGCAACAGTCATGGTTTGCGACCGGTATTGCAATTGCCTGGGGATGGGCAACCTGGTGGACGGTAAGTTCAAACAAAGCTTTCTTCGGTAAATTTGTTGGCACTCCCCGTATTACTCGCGGTTACAAACCTTTTGTATCACTGGTTAATCCCCCAGCACCAGAACCAAGAAAAAAACTCAACCGCAAAAAGCTTCAGAAGGCAGAAGGCAGAGGGCAGAGGGCAGAAGGGAACCCACGCTTAAAAAGTTAAGAAGGCAGAAGGCAGGAGGCAGAGGGCAGAAGGAATCCCTATAAATAAATTTAAGGGATTTAATTTGGACGCCGTATTTCTTGCGCTACGCGTCTCGAAATACATCTTTATTTTGTTTTTCATAAATGAATTTAGGGGCTTCAAACCCAATGACAGAGGGCAGCTCTTTAAATCTCTTTCCTTCTGCCATCTGCCCTCTGCCTTTCTTCGGTGAGATTGAAACTTGGACGCCGTATAACTTGATTGCACTCTACAAGGGAATACATTTTTATTATTTTGGTAAGCTCTAAACCCACCCCTAAAGGATTTTTAAGAAATTTACCTTCTGCCGTCTGCCGTCTGCCGTCTGCCCTCTGCCTTTCTTTTGTAATTATTAAAGCACAGAACGATCGCCATGACTTCAACCAAACCTAAGAAGCTGAAAGAAAAACTTGGCAAACAATCCTTTGAAACCGAAGAAGTTGGGGTAGTAAAAGGTGTTACACCGATAGAGGATATTACCCACCTAGCTGGGATTGCAAGTATCTCGCTTGGCGGACGTAAAGATATCGGCGCACTGATTCTAAAAAAGAAGGAAGATATCCAAATTAAGTTTTGCTTCGACGTACAAGGAATTCATCCGTCTCTACCCTCTGAACAAATTATCCCCATTTTTGAAAATATTGAAGGCGGACTCAAAGAACTACCCGAACGCGAAACCTTAACAATTCACCTTGGTTCGTTTACTGATGACGAGCCCCGGCAGCAGGAACTCAAAAAGGTGGAAAATGAATGCGACTTGGAGCAGCTCGCCCTACTAGTAAGGTCGGAACGCCTGCGTGCTAGAGAACTTACTCAACAAGGTATTCGTAAAAATAAGTTCTTGCGCTTCTGGTGTACCTATAGCGTTCAAGCCTCTGAAGATAGCCGCTCCTCTGATGTCATTGAAAAAACTATCAAGCAGTTACAAAATACTTGGTTTCAGTTTACAGGACAAATTCACGGTGTTAAACTTGAGCGCATTGAAACTATACTACAAGATAGTTTTACCTCAGGGTTTCAACGGTGGGAACAACTTGTTACAAATTCAATGGGGCTTTCAGTAAAAGTATTTACAGCCCATGAAATATGGTCGGTGCTTTGGAACCAATTTAACAGAAGCGACGCACCAAGTATTCCCAATCCTCTAATTCTTGATGAGGAAGGATTGCGCGAAACCCAGACAAATGATTTTCACATCCGTCACCTCATTTTGGAAAACGAAAAATCTGTCCCCTTCCTCGACCGCAGTTGGGTAAGACTAAAGGATAAGTATATCAGTGTTCTTCAGTTTAGCGAAAAACCCCAAGGCTGGATTGATGAATATGACCAACTGCGATACTTGTGGTCAGTCATATCTAAAGAAAAAATTTCTGACATTGAAGTTATCTGTCAACTATCTAAAGCCAACCAAGGACTCGCCAAAACCGCTCTCCAACGAATTACAAAACAGTCAATTACCTCCAGTGCCATGTCTTCTGAAAACGGGTCAATTGACGTTAAAGCTAACATGAATATCCAGGAAGCGGTACGAGCGCAAGAGACAATTTTAAGAGGCTCCATACCCATCCACACTGCCCTTGTGTTTTGTATCCATCGAAGCAGTCGCCAAAAACTAGATGAAGCTTGTCAATACCTATCTAGCTGCTTCTTACGCCCTGCTGTTGTAGATCGCCAACTAGAATACACTTGGAAAACTTGGTTGCAATGTACACCTATTATTTGGGAAAAACTACTGGCTAAGCCTTTTAACCGCCGCCTTCCATATTTCTCTTCGGAAGTTCCCGGACTCATGCCAATCGTTAGAACCGCAACAGGTGATAGATCTGGTTTTGAGCTAATCGCCGAGGAAGGAGGAACCCCCGTACACCTCGACTTATACAACCAGCATAAAAATTTAGCTGTTTTCGGTACTACCAGGGCTGGTAAATCTGTGCTAGTCGCCGGACTGTTAACCCCTGCATTAGCTCAAAATATCCCTGTTGTTGCTCTCGATTACCCCAAGCCAGACGGTACCAGTACCTTTACTGATTACACCAAGTTCCTGGGAGAGAATGGTGCGTATTTTGACATATCGACTGAAGCAAATAATTTATTTGAGTTACCTGATTTAAGGGGGTATGAGGCTGAAGTTATTAAAGAAAGAATGACAGATTTTAAGGAATTTTTAAAGTCGGCTCTGATGACAATGGTGCTTGGCACTAACCCAATTGGTGTCAGTCACATTATGATATCAAATATCGAAAGTATTATCACTATAACGATAGAGACTTTCTTTAAGGATGATGATATCAAGCTTAGGTACAAACTTGCTTTAGAAAATGGTGTAGGGACAAGCGAATGGAACGATATTCCCACGCTCAAAGATTTTTATAATTATTGCTCGCCCGGATTTATCAAGCTTGATTCAATTACAAATAACAGTAAAGAGATTCTTGACGCATTAGACCAAATACGTTTACGATTAAAGTTCTGGTTAAACTCACGAGTAGGGCAATCAATCGCCCGTCCTTCTAGTTTTAGAACTGATGCGAGACTCCTTGTATTTGCTTTACGTTCTCTTGGAAGTGAGGCAGATGCTGCAGTTCTGGCACTCAGCGCTTATGCAGCCGCATTACGTAGAGCATTGTCGTCAAAAGTCTCAATATTCTTTCTTGACGAAGCACCAATTTTATTCAGTTTCGAGTCAATTGCCGAACTAATTGGTAGACTTTGTGCTAATGGAGCAAAAGCTGGTATCAGAGTCATTCTTTCAGCACAAGAACCTGAAAGTATCTTTCAAAGTAAAGCTGCTTCCAAAATATTCTCTAACCTCACGACTCGTCTTATCGGTCGGATTCAAACATCTGCAGTAGACCCATTTGCTGCCAGGTTCAAATATCCCTATGAAATTATTGCCCGCAACTCAACTGAGGCATTCTTCCCCAAACGCGAGAGTATTTACTCCCAGTGGTTGCTTGATGATAATGGCAAGCTGACCTTCTGTAGGTATTATCCTGCTTATTGCTTACTTGCAGCAGTCGCAAATAATCCAAACGAGCAAGAATTACGCACCCTGTTCCTAAATAAGTATGCTGCCAATCCAATGCTGGGAAT
>JAQYWP010000411.1 GCA_029379285.1 Rhizonema sp. PD38 | reverse complement strand
AACTCACTGTTAGTAAAATTCTAGCAAACTTTATACTAACTTTATCTGCACGTTTTCATTGTTACATATAATTCCTGGTTTTTGCAAGTCTTAATCCTAGAATTACTTATTTATGTTGTTATTTCTCTTAAGAAAGACTAATCAGTTAACTCATATAAGTCAAGTGTGAAACAGCTGATAAACAGCAAAAGCTGAGAACTATCAGTAAGATAGTGAAAACTCTGATGAATCAGCTAGCAAAAAACAATGTATCAGTATTGCAAATGCGCAGAGAAATTTAGTCCTCTGATACTCTCACCTCTTGAAAATGTTGATTAGAGAGGTTACGACTCACAAAGTAGGTGATTTGACGGAGATGATATTACCGGATACAAAAGGCAAAGACTCTAACAGGAGATTTGGAGTATTCTCATAAAAAAGTGATGCAAATATCAAGCAGAAAATATAACGATTTCAAGAAATAATTTTTTCAAGTTTGGTAATCGTTGGATCTGTTATTCAACTTGTGCCATTGAAAATTCTGTAAGTTTGACCTTTGTATGATAAAACTTTTCTTTCTTCTGTTTTATCGTCTAATTTTTGTATTCCTTTCTCTCATCGTGCGTCGATTCCACCTTAATTCTGGTTCTGCAATTGTTTGTCCTGCGAAACCCAAGCCTTTATACCACTCCTGCTATAAATTGTCGTTGATCGCTTCCCTTGAGTTTTTGTGCTGTCTTTATATATAAGCTTTTCAGGTTGCTAGTCAGTTTGATTAGAGATTCTGTTGACATGAAATATATGGCCAGCTAATTCTTCGCCTCAGTATTCCAACTTTTGGATCATTTATTTCTTGAAGTACTCTTGCTCTCTAGCGAGGTAAAAGGCGTTAGTAAAAAATAAAAAAATAGGGGGAAG
Source organism: Rhizonema sp. PD38 (assembly GCA_029379285.1). Classification (GTDB taxonomy): domain Bacteria; phylum Cyanobacteriota; class Cyanobacteriia; order Cyanobacteriales; family Nostocaceae; genus Rhizonema. Next base: position 6,485 of record JAQYWP010000411.1, on the reverse strand, counting down.
ATTAGATTTTCTTCCCCCTGTATTTGATTTTTGTTGTTTTCTGGGCTATTACCCTTCTTAAGTTTTTTCCTTAGCATCTGCTGTTGTTTCTTTAATTGTCTCTTTCTTGCAGAACCACCTTTACCTTTATCATTCCTACCTTCTCGGCGGGGTGACTCCCATCTTTTCAATTGCATAACGATTATCCTTCATTAAATAAGTTTTTAGCAAGGCAATTAACTATAGCTGACACCTATTTCACATCTTCATATAGAAACTAACAAATAATGGGCGGGAGGAGAATCGAACTCCTATGACCGCAAGGCCGCCACATTTTGAGTGTGGTGCGTCTACCAGTTTCGCCACCCGCCCTTGGATGCGACTTCACCATTATACTCTATTTTGTGAGATTGCAACAAATTTTGATATTCTTTGCTGCTGGCCCATCGATCAATTTCTCGTGCTCGCAGAACTGGTACTGGATGAGTCAATTGGGCTGTCTGCGCGGCTTTGAGCATTTCACCCAATTCTGTCTTACTAATATCGTCGTAAGCACGAGCTTGTGCAATAAAAGCATCTAGGTTAAGTTTTGTTGCTAAGGTTGGTGAACCCCCAGCAAGTTTCATTAACACTGACATGACAACTCTAGGGTTTTGAGTTGCCAATAATGCGGCGCGATCGCACGTAAACTCAGCACAGCGTACCCACTCTAAAAGTTGTGCTTGTATTGCTTGAGCAACAAATGCTCCCACATTCGGAACACTAGCTGCAGCTAGTATCAACAAATTCACTGGAGTTAGATACACGCTATGGTCGCACTTCAGGTGTCCCAATTCATGAGCAATCACCGCCTGAGTTTCCTCTGGTGTCAGCAGATCGATTAAGGAGGTATGCACCACAACAAAAGGCTGCTTACCGCGCATGGCAAAAGTATAAGCGTTGGGAGCTGGATGCTGGCGAACATACAACTGAGGTGGATCTATGTCCAGGTTCTTACAAGCTTCTAACAGCAATTCGTGCAAATGAGGTAATTGATTTTCACCTACAAGAACACTGGATGCAATGTTGTCCACATAAAAAACTTGCTCTGCCACCGGTCCCAAAAGATTTCGCACAATCGTATCTACACCCGGTATCTGCTTGAGCGCTTGAGTCGCCTCAAGATCTAGCGGATGACGGAAAGAATTTGCTTTAAGACCAATAAGCTGAGTTGGCAAAAAGGACATGGGGAAGCCAGTTGGGATGAATAGACCTGAATATTATTATAGCTTTTGACGCTCCCACCTCTATATTAGGTGAGATTCCAAGAAGATTTCGCTTCTTATTTCCCGTTAATGAAGTTCCCCGGCACACTCTGTTAGCACTTAGGCAAAATGTTGGTTCCTTATAACCTCGTTAATTCGAGTGTAGGGCTTCTACTTTCGGTGCAGTCCTCAAGTAGGTTTTTACGTAAAGTCTGGCGAGGGAAGCTTCCCCCGGCGAGCTTTACGTCTTGGCTGACTGATTCATTGTAGCATATTTTTTTCAGGGGTATAAAAACCCCATCGGCTTCTCACCAACCCGTTAATGAGACCACCAACCCATGTAAAGACGCCATGATTGAAGCGTCTTTACACAGTTAATAATACAAAACGAGCAGCCCTAAGTGAACCGTATTTCCCTCTAGGGCAAATTTCAGCTAGAAGGCAAGCGCTCTATCTTAGCCCCTAACTGCTGCAACTTCACATCAAGTTGATCGTAGCCGCGATCAAGATGGTGCAGTCCTTGAATTATGGTTTTTCCTTCTGCTGCCAACCCTGCCAAAACTAAAGCTGCTGCTGCCCGTAAGTCTGTAGCTAATACAGGTGCCCCCGACAACACTGAAACTCCTCGAACAAAAGCAGCATTACCTTTAACACGAATGTCAGCCCCCAGACGGTTCAACTCCGAAGCATGACGCAGACGATTCTCAAACACAGATTCATTAATCAGGCTATCGCCTTCAGATAAAGTCAGCAAAGCCATGAATGGCGCTTGCATATCCGTCGGAAAGCCTGGATAAGGTAAGGTTTCAATATCCGTTGCCTTCAAACTGTCTGCTGGCAAAACACGCAAACTATGGGGAGCTTCTTCAAGCACAGTCACTCCAATATCTCGCAGCTTGGCAATTACTGGCAGTAAATGATCTGGTACGACTTCTAGGAGGGTAAGTTCAGAACGGGTAATTGCTCCTGCCACTAAAAACGTCCCCGCTTCAATGCGATCAGGAATAATCGTGAATTCAGTGGAATGCAACTCGGGAACGCCCTCAATTGTAATCGTACTGGTTCCGGCACCTTGTATCTTCGCTCCCATAGCAATACAGAAATTTGCCAAATCGACAACCTCTGGTTCGCGGGCAGCATTTTCGATAATGGTTTCACCCTCTGCTAAGGTAGCCGCCATCATCAGCGTTTCCGTTGCTCCAACGCTAGGAATGTCTAAATAAATTTTAGCTCCTTGCAACCTGCGGCTATGACCGGGCACATAGGCATTACATATGCCATGCTCAACCTGCACCTCAGCACCCATTGCTTGCAATCCCCGCACATGGAGATCAACCGGTCTCGCCCCAATCGCACAACCGCCTGGTAAGGGCATCTGCGCTACTCCCAGTCTTGCCAGAATTGGCCCGATCGCAAAGAAACTCGCCCTTAACTGGGTTACCAATTCGTAAGGAGCCTTTGATGATGTAATTTGGCTGGCATTTATATCTAAAACGCTACCACTTTGTTGCAAGTTCACACCTAAAGCCGATAAAACGCGACCCATCTTCTCGACATCCGCCAATGACGGTACGTTCTGGATGCGACAATCACCCGAACATAGCAAGGCTCCAGCCATAATTACCAGTGCTGAATTTTTTGCCCCGCTAATTCTCACATGACCTTGCAAACTATGCCCACCCCGTATTTGCAGGACTGAGGAGTCTGCTACAGAAGATTTGGCATCTACTAAGCTGCTAGAAGGACTAATACGCTTATCCTCCAAAAAACATGTTTGCTAAAAATTTGAAGTTGGTTTCGATTTTACATTAAACATTTTGTTTGTCTACATTCACTATATCTAAAATCTGTCAAATTTCTTCCTATGGGATAGTAAAGACAATTCGTAAAGCGCTTGACATTAGTGAAGAGTTAAGCAATAATCAAGAACTGTGAATAACTGAAAAAAAACCAGCGGAACTGGCGGAATTGGTAGACGCGCTAGATTCAGGTTCTAGTGCTGCAAGGCTTCCGGGTTCGAGTCCCGGGTTCCGCATATCAGTGATGAGTAATGAGTTATGAGTAGAAAGAGTAAAATTTGTAACTTAGTGCTGATATTCAGTATTTTCCGAATCCTACGTTCTCGTGGGTAGAAAACTAGTTAACTCATAACACATTTTACTCATAACTCATACTTATAACTCTATTATGTTAACTAGTTTACAAAATCCTCTAGTTAAGGAGATTCGCAAACTACATTCGGCAAAAGAGCGATCAAAGCAGCAGCTATTTTTAGTGGAGGGAACGCACTTGTTAGAGGAAGCATGTGCGGCAAATTATCCATTAGTGGCTGTGTGTAGTACGCCTGACTGGGTTGCAGCCCATCCGGTGTTATGGCAAAAAGCTGTAGAGGGGAGTGAAAGAGGAGAAATTGTCAGTGGGGAAATATTAAAGGCGATCGCAACGACAGTGCAACCAGATGGTGTGATCGCGACAGCAAAACGGCGTGATCGCCTTGAAGACCTGCCGTTTACTGGTATAGTACTGGCTTTAGAAGCTGTGCAAGATCCAGGTAATCTGGGTACAATAATTCGCACTGCTAGTGGGGCAGGAGCCTCTGGTTTATGGATTGGTGGAGATAGTGTAGATTTAGATAGCCCGAAAGTATTACGTGCTTCAGCTGGACAGTGGTTTCGCTTACCAATGGCGTTGAGTTCTGATTTAAAATCGACAGTACTCTCGGCTCGGCAGGAAGGAATGCAAGTAGTATCAACCTTACCTAGTGCAACTTTGACTTACTGGGAGGTAGACTGGTGTAAACCGAGTTTAATTCTACTAGGTAATGAAGGTGCAGGGCTGTCACCAGAATTAGCAGCAATCGCTCAATATCAAGTGAAAATCCCTCTAAGTCCAATTGTCGAATCTTTGAATGTAGCGATTGCCTCTGCATTAATGTTGTACGAAGCGCAACGGCAGAAATGGAGAATGAGTAACGAGGTAAATGCTTTGTTCTCTTAACTTTCCCTACTCCCCAGTTTGCTTGTCCATATATTGCTCAATGTCATTAACAGCATCCTCAAAAGCTGCCATATCAGTTTTTAAAGAGTCTTCAGCAATTAAGTTATCACTAAAGAGTCTTCAGCAATTAAGTTATCACCGAGATTATCATTGTATCTTTTTTTTTCTTCTTCATCTTCAGTTTCATCAACTTGGAGAATATCCTGCAATTGGTTAAGAGATTGAATAAAGTCTTTATCGACAGCGTGGCGGTTTTCTGGCTGATTTTGCTCCATATTTAAATCTCCGACAATTAACAATTAACAACTAACAACTACTAGCCTCAGAAGGTTGTTTTTGCAAAAATCCATCTGAGAGTTTACTTGGGATTGGTTTCGGACGCATTGTTTTGATCTCCACCCATACCCACATTGCTTCAGCTATAACTAACAAACGATCTTGGTTTTGTTTACGAATTTCATAAGAGCGAAAGGCACGGGAACCACGCATTTCCTTTACCCAAGTTGTCACCTCTAATGTATCACCTGCTACAGCAGGACTTAAATAGTCAATTTCCACTCGCCGCATGACGAACACGCCTCCTAATTCTCGATAGACATCGAAAGTAAAACCCAAGTGTTCTGAGTGTTCAATCGCAACTTGTTCTAAATAGTTTTGGTAAACTGCGTTATTAACATGTCCGAGAGCATCCATCTCGTAATGCCGAACCCGCAGTAGTGTCTTAAATGGTTGCATGGGTATTCTTTTATATTTTACTTTTTCTTTATAAATCAACTTTTAGTAATGAGCAACAAAAGTATTCTGATTCACAAATGATTTATGATTGCCATATTATAATAGTAACCCTAAATCATTTGTGAAAATTCAAAGCGTCACCAAAGTCGGTGACTACACTCAATTACCGGGCTTCTCTGTTCTTAAGAATCATTGTCACTGAATGACTCTTTTCAAATCCAGTTTATTAAGAATTATTGAGCTTCGAGCGAGAATACCTGAGCGTTTTTTGCGACTGGTAGATGTTCCTTTTTCGCCAAATTGTGGGGAATAAAATGCCCTTGCAAACCATAGCCAACCAAACCTATATACTCATAAAATATGAGCATTGCTTTTTTCGTAGGAGCTAACTCAGGTGGGATTTGGCTTGTATGTGGAATAACTTCAAACCCTATGTTGCGAAAAGTCAGCAGCGATCGCAACATATGAGGAGAGTCAGTAACAAGCAAAATTTGCTTGACTCCTTGTGGTTGTAGAATTGAAGCAGTGAAAAGAGCGTTTTCCTTAGTTGTTTGAGAACAGTGTTCTTCCTTTAAAGCATCAGTTGGAATACCTTTTGCTCTGAGTAACTCAATGATTTCTGATCCATCTCCCGCACCACTGGCAAAAATTAAAGGTGCTCTATGGGATTTCCAAAGATTTGCCGCAACTTCAACCCGTGAATTTCTAAATATTCTCCCACGACCTAACACTACAATTGCATCTGTATTTGTACCTGGATCAGAGGGAATAAATGTGACTAATCCTTTTTTTGCTAGCGCAAGGGTTAAGGGAAAAGTTGCACTAAAATAAACCACTAATAAAATAATTCCCAATCCACTTAATAAACGCTTCCACTGCAATGGCGGGATCATCCAAGGGATTAAAATTAAAGTCACAAGTACCAACACAACTAAGCTTGGTGTCATCAGCCATTCAGAAAACATTGATTTCCACACAAGCCATTGGCTTACAGGGCGATCGCACAAAGCTGGATCTAGCATTGAAGTTCACTTTTCAAAGTATACATGCTCTTTGTTTAAGAATTCAGCACTCAAGCGTCAGCAATCAGCATAGCCGAACTCTCAAGACTTTAGTTGTGTCATCTTTCTCTACAAAATTCATGAGCATAGCCGACTGCTGACAGCAAGATAGATGAATGCTTAACTCTCTGTCATGGTGACATATACCTTTGCCAATCGCCACTTTTTACAGTGTAAGATTGACTTCCTCTAAATCCCAATTTTTTACTTTAACTAATTTTTCATTTCACAGATTCATCAGTATAGTTCTTTAGTAGCAAGATAACTAAGGGTGTTGAATTTATTATCAAAAAATCACTACTTTATCAGAGTTGTGCAAAAAATATGCATAGAGCGTTTGTTAAGATTGGGAATGCGTCATCGGTTATCAGTAATTGAGAGAAAATTTCTCCTCATTCCCAAAGCTTTTCGATGGGATACAAGTAATAAACTTACATAGCTTACCTCTTCACATGCCTATGTATATATA
>JAQYWP010000410.1 GCA_029379285.1 Rhizonema sp. PD38 | reverse complement strand
TAAGACATCGTTCAACAATTCCTGCTTCAACCAGCGCCCGTCGGCTCCTGACTGTCCACAGGCATCTAATTTCGGATGGTTCCCACCCTACTACTAATATGTTGCTCTGTCACTTGTGCCGAATTTAAAGATGCGTGTAAGTCCCGATCCTCCGTGTGGCGGCATTCCGGATTAGTACAAATAAACACTCGATCTGAGAGTTTTAAACGAGGATTTTTTTGAAAGCACATCCGGCACTGCTTTGATGAAGGGTACCACCGATTGACAATGTCCAGCTTTGTGCCAAAGTTAGGAGCTTTGTATTGTAGTTGACGGCGGAATTCATAGAACCCTAAATCACTGACGGCAAGTGATAACTTGGAGTTAGCAATCATGAGAGCGAACATTCAGATCTTCTATTCTTACGTGTGCATACTTCTGACATATTTTGGTTGTTGACTTATGTAAAAAGTCAATCCGTTTGTTGGCTATTTTCTGATGCTTGTGTGCTAACTTTTTCAAGTATTTCTTAGCATTATTAGAAGTAGGGATGCCCTCAATCCTATTACCAAATTGCTTATTGCGATTACGGTATTGGAATCTGCCTAGCTTGGTTTTCGCGCAAAGCTCGCCGGACAGAATCTTCTGTCCGGCAGACTTTGCTTCCTTATAAGGCTTGGGCGCAACTAAAGTCGTTCCATCAGAAATTGTCGCAAAGGTTTTTACACCAAGGTCTATGCCAACAGGATCTACTATTTCATGCCTAATTGGGGGTATTCGGAGAGCATCGACACAAAACGACACGTACCAACCATCTGCAAGCTTTGAAATAGTGAAAGTTTGGCTGATATAACTTTCTTTAAGCCTTTCGTGTAGACGAAACGTCCCTAAGGTTGGTAATTTTATTTTCTTTCCCGCCGGAATTAAAATGTCTCCATTGCCATCATAAACAGTAAAGCTCTGCCCATCTTTTTTACTTTTAAATGTTGGTACTTTAGATATTCCTTTACGCCATCGACTAAATGCTTGTTGCAAATGCTGAAAAGCCGATTGATAAACTTTTGAACTTAAATTTAAAGTCCATGAGTATTCAGGGCGGTTTTTAGTTATGCTTGTAAAGCATTTTTTGATTTCCTTAATTCTCTTTGAGTCTGTTGCCTGAACATCTATTGATTGCCAAAAGAGGTCTAATCCATAATTATAGACAAAACGCGAAAAGCCTGCGTGTTGTGTCAGGGAGGTAATACAGTCATACCAGGGTAATATAAAACACCATGATTGATAGGGAACAGCAGGTCATCAATATAACCGTTGACACCGCGTAAGCTATACTGCGATTCGCTTCCACCAAGAGTCACAACAAGCATGGCACGTCTTCCTTCGAGTGTTCCTTCACCATAACGATTCCATCGCTTGCTTTCAGATCCACCTACGCCATATGCAAACCCATAGGCGTAAACGCGGTCAATCCAACCTTTCAAGATAGCTGGCATTGAAAACCACCATAAGGGAAACTGAAAGATAACGACATCTGCCCAAAGTAGTTTTTCTTGTTCGGTAGCAATATCAGGTAACTGCGTACCATTTGTAAATGCAATTCCTGAAGCGGAGCCGTAGTCGAGGCGTTCGTTCGTATTCCGTTGCGGAAAGTCATCCCCATCTGCCACAGCTTTCCATTTCATCGCATAGAGATCGGAAACTTGAACCTGATGTTTGGCATTTGTGAGTACCGAGACGGCAAAATCTTTCAGCGAACCGTTAAGGGATTTGGGTTCGGGATGGGCATAGACAATGAAAACGTTCATAATGAATTTTTAAAGCTGAACTGTACTTGCTGACTGGTTAAATAACAATGGCCACATTTTCTCCATGTCGATAGGCTGATTGATGAATGGTTCTGCTTTTTCGTAAGCACGTACCGTTGCTGGTCGTGCTTGAATTGTCTCAAACCAACGCTTTAAATTGGGAAAATTTTCTAAACTCTGACTGAGGAGTTCGTGAACCATAATCCAGGGATAGGAAGCTATATCCGCAATTGAATAACTACTGCCAGCAACAAACTCTCGATCCTCTAGCCGTTTATTCAGTACAGCATATAAACGTCGTGTCTCATTTACATAGCGATCAATAGCGTATTTGAGCTTTTCAGGTGCATATTTACTGAAATGGACGTTTTGTCCAGCCATAGGTCCCAATCCTCCCATTTGCCAGAATAACCACTGCAAGACTTCAACGCGATCGCGCACATCAGTGGGAATCAGCTTTCCAGTTTTTTCCGCCAAGTATAGCAAGATTGCACCAGACTCGAAAACTGAAATCGGAGTACCGCCATGAATGGGGTTATGGTCAACAATTGCAGGAATGCGATTATTAGGAGCAATTTTGAGAAATTCGGGTTTGAACTGATCTCCAGCACCAACATTCACAGGGATGATTGTGTAGGGCAATCCAGTTTCTTCCAGGAAGATTGTTACTTTATGACCGTTAGGTGATATCCAATAGTAAAAGTCAATCAAGATTTTTTCTCCTTATTTTTGCATTGCCAATAAGCGCTTGATGAGGAAAATACAATTAGGTTCAAGCCAAAAGTATTCTTTGCCGTTAATGATTGAAACGCCACGCAATTCATAAGCTGGAATGCCAGTATTCTTGTACCCACGTTTCTGGTATATTCTACGAGCAAGATGATAACTCAATCTCACATCCAAACCTATTTTGGAAAAACCTCGTTCTTTAGCGCTTGCTTCCACGCAATCCATTAATTTTGAAGCAATACCTTCACCGCGACGATGCGGCATTACCCATAAATCCTCTATCCTAGGAATATGCAGATTACGTACTGCTTGGGGTTCAAAAACCATGTCACTATCCCAATAAACGATAGCATGTCCCACAGGTAATGTCTCATCCCATGCTATGAAATAGAAGCACTTTCCTTCACATTGGAGATAGAAGCGTTGGTGGTGATTAATGAGACGCTCGCATTTCAGGAGTTCGTTGGTCAGGATAGGAATTTCTGATTCTGCCAACGGTTGGATATTTACATACTTACCCGCGTTTGTCAAGACTCTCATCAAAACTTTTCAACCCAAGGTCGCAGTTCCACTTCCCACGTCCAAGCACTTCGCGGTTGACGTAGAATGTTGAGATAAGTTTGGGCGATCGCATCGGGATCGAGCAGACTATCTGGATTGTCTGGTGATGCAGTGCTTTCTGCTGAAGCGATCCCGCCATCGATGACAAAATGGGCGACATGGATATTCTGCGGAGCTAATTCCCGCGCAATACTCTGAGCCAAACCCCGCAGTGCAAATTTACCCATTGCAAAGGGAGCAGACCGAGGATAACCCTTGATACTTGCTGAAGCTCCTGTAAATAAGATAGTACCACCGCCAAGATTTAACATTCGTTTCGCAGCAGCTTGGGCAACGAGAAAACCTCCATAAGCAGTTATATCTAAAGCTTTCTCTACATCAGCCGGGTTAATATCAACAAAGGGTCCGTTCACTCGCCAACTGGGATTGTAAACGACGACATTTGGAGTACCCACACGACTTTCGACATCATTAAATAACTGCTGCACGTTCTCTGGTTTTGAGACATCGCAAGCAAAGCTACTACCCCCAATCTTACTCTCTAGCTGACTGAGTTTATCAACCCGACGTGCGGCTAAAGCGACTGTCATTCCCTCTTGAGCAAACAACCGAGCTAAAGATGCACTCAGTCCGCTACCTGCTCCCACAATTAAAGCTATTGTTGACATACACTTTACTGATTTTTGATTTCAGATTAACGCTTTGAACACAACTAACTTTATCGCTTAAAATTAACCTACGTAGTCAGGGTTTCAACCCTTTCCTCAGCACTTAAGTGCTGACTACAAAATCCTCAAAGTTAATGTGATGAACTATTAGGCTTGAGTAAGCTGTGAATCTTCAGTTCTGGGACGTTTACCAATACGAAGTACAAGCACTGCAGCTATGAGACACAAAACACCCGATATGATAAATGCTTGGAAATAAGTTCCTTGCCAAGTCCTGAGCACCCCTGCTCCTAATGCTGCTGTCGCTGCACCAATTTGATGCGCTGCCACAATCCAGCCAAACATGATACCCGCTTTTTCTTTACCAAACACATTAGTTGTTAGGCGTACAGTGGGAGGTACGGTAGCAATCCAATCTAAACCGTAGAACACTGCGAAGATAGAAAGACCGTAGAAATGCGGATCGAAACTAAAGGGTAAGAAGATAAGAGACAATCCTCGCAGACCGTAGTACCAAAACAGTAAGTAGCGATTGTTCCAGCGGTCGGAGAACCAGCCGGAAGCAGTAGTGCCAACAAAATCGAATATCCCCATCACGGCTAACAAGCCTGCTGCTTTCACTTCAGGAATTCCGTGGTCGATGCAGGCAGGAATAAGATGCGTACCGATGAGTCCGTTAGTACTAGCACCACAGATAAAAAAGCTACCAGACAATATCCAGAAGTCTTTGGAACGTATTCCCAGTTTTAGTGCGTTTAAGGTGGAGGCAATGGGGTTGACACTTCTAGTCTGTGTTTCCATTATTACTGATTGAGCACCGAACGGTCGTAAGTCAAGATCCGAAGGGTGATCGCGCATTAACAGGGCAATCAAAGGAATAATCATCAGGGCAAATACGGCGATTGTCAGAACAGCACTCCGCCACCCGAAGCGTTCAACCAATGATGCTAGCATCGGTAAAAATACTAATTGTCCAGTAGCAGTACTGGCAGTTAAGACACCGAGAACCAGCCCCCGTTGCTGTGCAAACCAACGATTGACAACAATGGCACCCAAAACTAATGCAATAATACCAGTACCACTACCGACAACAACTCCCCAAAGTAAAATTAATTGCCACGAAGCAGACATTAGCGTAGTTAAGCTAACCCCAACGCTAAGCAAAGCAAGGGCAAACACCATCGTGCGTCTAATCCCAACTTGCTCTAAAACGGCTGCAGCAAAGGGTCCAATCAGTCCGTAAAGTAGTAAGTTAATGGAAATTGCCAATGAAATTGTTGCTCTAGACCAACCAAATTCATGTTCTAGTGGAACGATGAGTACGCTAGGGGTAGCGCGAATTCCGGCAGCAGTCAGCAAGGCTAAGAACGTTAAACCTGCAACGATCCAGCCATAATGCAGCGAACGACGCGCTAAATTCTTAGCTAAGGACATAATTTTTACTCTTCTCCCAAGGTAGATACAATCGCGCTTCGTAATTCGTAATTTATGAAACGGTTACAAGCCCAGCCCTTTATACGTGAAAACAGCCTTGAGTAATTACGAATTATTTTGTTAACCTTGATAGGGATTTCTGACTCTATCTACAAAGACTTTATCTGCAAATGGTAGTCGTCCTGGATTACGGCGAGGTTCTCCAGCATAGCCAATAGGTACTACGACTGCGATCGCCAGATCCGGATCTTCTGTAGCCCCGATTACTGCCTTGACTTTCTCTTCCTCCCAGCCATTCAGAAAGCAGCTAGACAAACCCAAACTTTCTGCTGCTAATACTAAATGTGTAGCGGCAATCATGGCATCTTTGATCGCATACTCCCGATTCTTATCCTGTAGTGTAGTATGAAACTGAGGGATGGCTGTTCTAAAAAAGTTTACGGCACTCTCAGTCCATGCCCCATTTTGCAGTGCTTGGTTGTAGATTGGGTTGAGATCTTTCTTCCAGCCAGCAGCATCAGCAGCAAAGACAAAGGTTACAGGTGCTTGAACGATTTGCTGTTGATTCCAAGATGCTGCTGATAGCGCTGCTTTTTGCGCCTCATCTTGTATCAGAATAATCTGCCAGTCTTGTAAATTAAAGCTACTCGGTGCTGCTACGGTTAACTCAACGATTTGCTTGAGTAGTTCTGGGGTGATAGGATCTGGTTTGAAACTTTTAATCGAACGACGCTGGGCGATCGCACTGGGCACATCTAAAGGTTTAACTTGAGTTATGGGATTCATTTTATTCTCCTCTTACAGAATAGGTTGGAAAGCTTGAAAACCCGCAAACATTTAGAGCTACAGCCTTTCGGGATACGCTTCTCCCGGCAGACTTTACGTAAGTGAGGCAAAGTGACATCATTAAGGTCATTTTCGCTTGTTGGCATGGATAAAAAACACCCGTGGAATAGGATGTTGCTTTTCGGAATCTGTCATTTCTTATCTTTATTTCATTATTTCCATAATATCGAATAACTAAACTATACTACGGTTAACTGGATAAGGCAACTATGAGGCTGTATATTCCTCACAATGAAACTAACGATAAAGACAGTTCTGTTTGAAGTCCAAGGGCTATGGTTGTAAACATTGCTCTTTCTCAGTTGTAAGTCATACAATCTCGCCCTCACCCTTAGCCCCTCTCCCAAACTAGGGAGAAGGGTATCCGTGCCTAACGGGGTAAGGCTATTATGTATATGACTCAATCGAAAAAGCTATAATTCTCACTCCCTGTTTAACGGCGCACTTACAAACCGTTCAGAACACCATTGATAGTGTTCAATAATTCCTTCGCTGTGTAGGGCTTCGACAAAAATGCTTTAACACCACTGCCCATAGCTGTGGCTACCTGATCGCTTGTGGCTAGTCCGGTGACGGCAATAATCTTGATTTGCGGGTTAATTTTTTGCAACGTGCGGATGGTTATGGTTCCATCCATAATCGGCATCATCATATCTATCAACACCGCACTAATTTCATCTTTGTGCTGGGCATATAGTGAGATCGCCTCGACTCCATCACGGGCACATAAAACTTTGTAGGCGAAAGTTTGCAGCAATGTTTTGGCTAACTCACGAATAGGAGCTTCGTCATCTACGACCAAAAGCAACTCGCCATGTCCTTTTGGCAATTCGATATTTTGGGGTGGCGGCATTTCAGTTCCTAGAACTGCTGGCAAATGCACCTTGAATTGAGTACCAAGTCCTACCTGACTCTCCACATTCACAAAACCGCCATGGCTAGTGATAATGCCAATCACTGTTGAGAGACCAAGCCCTGTGCCTTTGCCGATCTCTTTGGTCGTGAAAAATGGCTCAAAAATTCGATCTATTATTTCCGGCGGAATCCCAATTCCAGTGTCTGTGATTGTAATAACAATGTAGTAACCAGATTTGGCTTCAATATGCATTCTGGCATAGTTAGGATCAATGAAGAGATTTTCGGCACAGATCCTTAAAGTACCACCATCTGGCATAGCATCACGCCCATTGACGCACAAGTTCATCAGCACCTGATGTAGTTGAGTCGCATCTCCGGAAACAGCTCGAAGATCTAACGCTATATCCGTGTAAACTTCGATTGATTTGGGAAATGTCTGTTTTGCAATCTGCTGAATTTCCGAAAGCAGGTGCCCGACTTGCATTTCAGTACGCTTGCCTTCAACTC
>JAQYWP010000409.1 GCA_029379285.1 Rhizonema sp. PD38 | reverse complement strand
CAATGAATGACTCTCAGTCAGACGAACCTAAATCTACTGCTAAGCAAGAAACATCTGAGGAACCGCAGGAAACAAATCAAGAATTATTTCCGATTGTCGGGATTGGAGCTTCTGCAGGTGGATTGGCGGCATTCACGGAGTTGCTTAGGCATCTAGCGACTAATACTGGCATGGGATTTGTGCTGATTCAGCATTTGGATCCCAACAGCGAGAGCGTGTTGCCCGAGATTCTTGCCAAGACAACCGAGATGCCAGTCATTGAGGTGCGAGATGACATGTTAGTGGAACCTAACCACGTCTATGTCATTCCGCCGAACACGAAGATGATCCTTGCCCAAGGCAGGCTGAGACTGTCGCCCCGTGAGAAGAGCCATGGGATGCATATGTCAGTAGATGCTTTCTTTTCTTCATTGGCGCAGGATCTGGGAAGCAAAACGATTGGAATCGTTCTGTCGGGAGCGGATGGAGACGGTGCACAGGGACTAAAGGCAATCAAGGCGGCAGGCGGGATTACCTTTGCTCAGTGTCAAGGAACGGCACAATTTACTAGGATGCCGAACACCGCAGCAGCTACAGGGGATGTGGACTTCATCCTGCCCCCAGAAGCGATCGCCGAGAAACTGGCTAATCTCAGCCATCATCCCTATGTCAGCCAGCTTCATCTAGAAGAAACGGCTGAAGAACTATTGATCAGCGAGAATGCTCTGCCAAACATCTTCACATTGCTACGGGCTGCCACAGGAATTGACTTTACCCATTACAAGCAAGCATACCACCCTCAAGCGGCGAATTATGCGACGGATGGTTCTGTACAGGTTGGAAAAACTGGAGGATTACGTTACGTATCTTCGGAACAACCAGCAAGAAGTGGAAGCTTTATTCCAGGATTTGTTGATCCATGTCACCAGTTTTTTCCGAGATAGTAATGCATTTGTTGCCTTAAAAAAGCAGGTATTTCCCAGCATTATGCAGAATAGATCGCCCGAGTCGCCAATCCGCATCTGGGTAGCGGGGTGTTCAACAGGTGAGGAAGTTTACTCCATTGCCATCTGCTTGCTGGAGTTTTTGGAGACTTTGCAAAGCTTGCCCACAATTCAGATTTTTGGCACAGACATCAGCGATTCTGCACTCGAGAAAGCCCGTTTAGCTACATATATACCGAGCCTAGTAGATCAGATTTCACCAGAACGCCTACGACGCTTCTTTAACAAAGTGGAGGGCGGATACCAGGTGAGCAAGTTTGTCCGCCAGATGTGTGTCTTTGCTAAGCAAAACGTGATCGCTGATCCACCTTTTTCCCATTTGGATCTAATTAGTTGTCGGAACGTAATGACTTATTTGGGATCAGCTTTGCAGAAGAAGGTGATACCGTTATTCCATTACAGCCTCAAACCAACAGGCTTTCTCCTCCTCGGAACCTCGGAAAGTACGGGGGAGTTCTCAGACCTATTTACCTTAATAGACAAAAAGTATAAAATTTATTCCCGAAAGTTGACACCCACACGGCTAAATTTTGACTTTTTTACCAGCAATGTTGAACGGAACCTCTTGGATAAGACTGGGGACTCAAATACTCTTGAAAGTCATGATTTACAGCAAGAAGCTGACCGGATTGTCTGGAATAAATATGCCCCGCCTGGTGTGATTATCAACAGCGATATGGAAATTCTACAATTTCGGGGAGAAACCAAATCCTACCTTGCACCAGCACCCGGAAAGCCTAGCTTCAATTTGCTAAAAATGGCTCAAGCAAGCTTGCGGTTAGATCTGCGCACAGCTATTCTCCAGGCGAAACGCTCAGATGTCGCGGTGAGAAAGGAAGGCATACAGATTATATATAATGAGCAATTGAGGAAACTCAATTTTGAGGTGATCCCTTTCAAGGCTGCCCCTTCTGAAGAACGCTACTTTTTAGTTTTGTTTGAAGACGTTTCCGCATCAGCTATTGCTCAGTCAGCTGATGACAACCTTAGCGTGAAGCCTAGTAGGAGGAAGCAGACAGCCACAAACCAGCAACTTATCCAGCTACAACAAGAACTTGCTGCCACTAAACAGGAGCTTACTGCGACTAAAGGGTATCTGCAATCGATTATTCAGGAGCAGGAGGCAACTAATCAAGAACTCATGACCGCCAATGAGGAGATCCTGTCTTCCAACGAAGAGTTACAAAGCACAAATGAAGAACTACAAACCGCCAAAGAAGAAATTCAATCGACTAATGAAGAACTAAACACGACTAACGAGGAATTGCACAGTCGCATTCAAGAATCAAATAAGGTTAACAGCGATCTACGGAATCTACTCACCAGTGTCAATATTCCCATTGTTATATTAGAAAATAATCTCACTATCCGCCGTTTCACCCCGATGGCGGAGAAAATTTTCAACCTAATTCCGACTGATGTGGGGCGACCGCTCAATCATATTAAACCCAATATTAACTTTCCTAACTTAGAGGAAACGATCTTAGAGGTGATTGACACCTTGGTCATTAAAGAACTAGAGGTTCAAGACACTGATGGTCATTGGTATGACCTCCGCATACGCCCTTACAAAACCCTGGAAAATCAAATTGATGGCGCGGTGATGGTGTTGGTAGATATTGACGCCTTAAAACGCAGCACCGAGCAGCTCCAAGAATCCCATGATTACGCCCAAGCGCTCGTGGAGACAATACAGACACCTCTAATAGTGCTTGATACAAACTTGAAAGTGATCGAAGCGAATCGGTGTTTTTATGAGACTTTCCAGGTTACACAACCAGAAACAGAAGATCATAGTATCTTCGATCTTGGAAATGGTCAGTGGAACATTCCCCAGTTGCGATCGCTCCTTGAAGAAGTTCTTCCTCAAAACAACCAGATCCAAAATTTTGAGGTTAACCATACATTTGAGCAAATCGGACGTAAGACAATGCTGCTTAATGCAAGTAAAGTCCGGCGCTCCGGCAACGAGCAAATGATTCTCCTCGCCATGATAGATATCACTGCGCGTAAGCTGTTTGAAGAACAACGTAACCAGCTACTGACTCAAGAGCAGTCGGCTAGAGCAGCAGCTGAGGTAGCCAACCGTACTAAGGACGAGTTTTTATCAATCGTCTCTCACGAACTACGGAACCCTCTGAGCTCAATTCTCGGCTGGGTTGGGCTGCTCCGCCACCGCGCTTTTGATGCAGCTAAGACTGCTCAGGCACTCGAGATCATTGAGCTTAGCGCCCGGTTACAAGTTAAGCTAGTTGAAGATCTGCTGGATATCTCACGCATTACCACAGGCAAATTTCAACTTAATGTCAATTTGATTGCTCTATCACCTGTGATTGAAGCAGCCATTGATGCTGTCCATATATCAGCTGAGGCTAAAAACATTCAAATAGAAGCCTTACTCGGATCGCCTGAAACCCTATGGGTTTCAGGCGATCCGGAGCGTTTACAGCAGGTGTTCTGGAATCTGCTCTCTAACTCTATCAAGTTCACCCCTGTCGGAGGACGAGTTACAGTCAAACTTGAGCAGATTGCTTCATTTGCCCAGATTCAAGTTAGTGATACAGGTCAAGGCATCAGTGCCGAATTTCTACCCCATATTTTCGAGCGATTCGCTCAAGCAGATGGCAGCATAACTCGGTCGCATGGTGGACTCGGAATTGGACTCTCAATTGCATCTGATTTGGTAATGCTACACGATGGCACAATCTCTGCACAAAGTCCGGGTGAGGGGCAAGGGACAACAATTACAGTAAGGCTACCATCACATTTATTGCACACAGATAGTTCTGTATCAAATGATTTGTTGCTCTTAGAATCGTCAGAGGGAAACTTGGTGCCATTGGATATCACGCTTCCCCTTGTGGGCATACGGGTACTTGTGGTTGATGACGAGGCGGGTGTACTAGAGTTACTGACGACAATTCTTGAACAGTACGGAGCCGAAGTGACGGCAGTTAGCTCAGCACAAGAGGCGATCGCGGTGCTGACAGCGAACCGAAGTGAGTACGATGTTCTGTTGTCAGACATTGGCATGCCGCATGAGGACGGCTATGCACTGATCCGTCAGGTGAGGGCGCTTGATGCTTCTTTAGGGGGACAGATTCCAGCGATCGCCCTAACGGCATATGTGAGGGAAAAAGAGCAAACAGAGTTTCTCGCTGTAGGTTTTCAAAGGCATCTTGCTAAACCAGTCGAAGTAGGTGAACTAGTATCAATGATTATAGAAATTACTCACCTAAATCAGATGGGAAGCGCTTGAAGGCACTCGTAAAGAAAAAGAAAAAATGGTTTCAAGCCCCCAACGAGCGTGATGAAAAACCGAAAAAGATTTTTTAATTATTTTGATATAATTATGTGTTCAAGCCGATTCAATACCCGAGCAATTAATTCTGGTGCCATAATTGGCTTACTTACATAGTCATCTGCACCCGCAGCAAACACCCGATTCACGGTTTCTGCATTCCTGTGAACAGATAGAAATAGCACGGGTAAATCACTCCAGTGTGGGTGATTTCGCACCAACTCGCACAAGTGAATGCCACTCATGTCCGGCATTTCCATATCTAGAATCAGCAAGTCGGGTTTAGACACTTCCATTGTACTCCAAAACTGCTGGGGGTTATCGAGCAGCGTTACCTTGAATCCCCAAGGCTCTAGTAAAGCGTGCAGAATGTTTAACATTTTGGAATCATCGTCCACTACCAGAATTTTTGCCTGAACCATGTCAGATCGCAACTTCAAGACTGGTAGCTTTATTGCGATTGGTCGTTCTAGTTCTTGCCGCAACGCTGTAGTAAGTTGATATAAATGTTTAACTTGAGCGTTCCTTAGTTTAACTCCATCTCCAAAAATCTGTTCAATCTCTCGGCACAGAAGCTCTCCTTCAGCAAAACCAAAGCTAGCGAGCGATCCAATCAACAGGTGGGCTTCCCTTGCAGCCTGTTGCCGCAGTTCTTCAGTTAAGGTACCCGCAAGCAGAGCCGTAATAGCTTGTTCTAAAACCGTGACGTGATTGCTGTACTTGGGTTTAAATCGCTTCCAAATGGCAGTCACTGCTGACGATATTTCTGGCTCGAACCTTACTAATGTAGTTTTAGTTGGGTGAACCTTTGCCGCAGCCTGATTCTTAACTTCATCTAACCCTAATTTGAACCGATACCCCAATCCGTAAACTGTCTCAATAAATCCTTCTGCCCCAGCTTTGTTAAGTTTCTGCCGTAAAGCCTTAACATGTGCTCTGACAGTATTCTCTGTACGGATGTTATCAGATGACCAGAGATAATCGAGCAGGTATTTTTGGCTATATATCCGGTGAGCGTTATGCAAAAGTAGCTCTAGTATAGCATATTCCTTGCCAGTCAAATGCAAAAGTTGTCCATCGCAACTCACCCTACAGCTATTGGTGTCAAGCCTGATATTTCCCGCCTCTATCACTGACGAGAGAACTGGAGTTTCTCGACGCAGCAAAGCACGTACCCGAGCCAATAACTCATTGGTGTCAAAAGGCTTGACAACATAATCATTAGCTCCTGCATCTAATCCAATGACTTTGCTAGTGCTACTTTCCAAAGCTGTCAAAAGCATAACTGGGGTGCTATCTCCGCGGTCGCGTAGCTGTCTGCAAAACTTTAGACCATCCAGCTTTGGCAACATGACATCTAATAACACCAAATCATAAGTAAACGCTTCCATGAGGGACAACCCTGCCTGACCATCCATTGCCAAATCGACTACGTAATGCTGATCTGTCAGAGTATTTTGCAATAAAGAAGCAGTCCCTTCATCATCTTCTACTAGCAGAATTTTCATAACTAACTAATTATCTTTGCTAGCTTCTCATCACGCTCCTGATACATCTATCTACAGGAAGATCCCTGACCTGATTTAATAGGCTATGCTATATGACTCTCCGTTTGATTGCAGTTGACAAAAGAAAGAGCGACATTGCAAACACATTTTTATATTATAGATCTATTGACAAATTCACAAAATATTCACTTTCTTATTTTATCTTTTATAGTTAGACCGATTATTCCTTCAGTTAGCCAAAAGCTTTTACTGGATGATAGAAAGTTCTAAGTATAAGTCGGTAGGTGGGAAAATTTACAGCTATGTAAAGAGATGTAAAATATCTGGAATTGGCTCGTAGTTGAGGACAGTTCGGAGGAGGAGCCAGTGCTACAGGAGGGTTTCCCTCCGAAAGAATCTGTCCGTGCGCTTTAGCGCTCTTAACTGCAACAAACGATTTTCAGTTTATTTCCGCCCACCTACTTAGTTAAGTGACTAGGAGTTAGAAACTCAATATGTCTTATAAAACATCCAATGTAGAAAGTCATCTTCAAGTATGGAGAGGTATTGACGTTGATAAAATCGAGGAACTTGAGGAGCAAGTAGAGTTTTTACTAGAACAAATAGAAAGCTTAAAGCTGTATCTGTGTCAAAAGAATTACGAATTGCAAGAGATAAAGGAAGAGTTGAGTAAGACAACTCAAGAGCTATATGCTGCACTCAATGCACAACCAATAACTATTGATGAGACTATAGAATTAACTAAAAAGTTGTTGGCAAGCAATCTGTTTACCGAGAAAACTCTAGTTGAATTACTCATCGCTATCAATAGCGCTTGGTGCATGAGTAGTAAGAAGAATTTTCCAGCGCTCTTTATGCAATGCCAGAAATAGTAATTACCCACTAAAAGGTTAAACTTTACATGCAAAATATTAGCATGCCAGATAGTTTTGGCGATTTACATCCTCAAAAAGATAGATTGCTTATCAACCATCACCAAACAGCACAAAGTAATTCTCCATTTTCTGTCCTTGATGGCTTGCGTGTACTTGTGGTAGATGACAATGCAGATAACCTAGATTTAGTAAAGATTATTTTTGAAGAGTACCAGGCTGAGGTGAAGACGGCAGTCTCAGTGAATAAAGCTCTTGAAGTGATAGAAAAGTGGAAACCAGATATTCTGATCAGCGATATTAGTATGCCTTCTAAGGATGGCTATTCGCTAATTCGCTCGATCAGAATCAAAGAAGCACAGGTTGGTGGGTTTCTTCCCGCTGTTGCTCTTACAGCTTGTCTATCTTTAGAAAACAGTCGTCAAGCTTTCAAAGCCGGGTTTCAGATGTTTATTCCTAAGCCATTTGACTCAGATGAGCTAGTTGAAGTTGTGGCAAAACTTACTGGGCGAACTGTTGAAGTACTTTGAGTATTTATTACTAGTACAGAGCGTTTTAAAAAAATGGATAAAGTCGAGCTAATATCAAGTTGTGTTGAACACTCAGAATAAAGTTTGTGCGAACGATGACATCATTTTCCTGAGCGTCACGAACTTGTGCAATTCTGTACTAAGTACAGCATTGCATTAATTCGTAGCGAATTTCTCGGTCATCTGCGCTACTG
>JAQYWP010000408.1 GCA_029379285.1 Rhizonema sp. PD38 | reverse complement strand
GCCACTTACGCCGCATTGGCTGCAAATGAAGCAGAGAAAGCAGCAGCGATTAACATCCTTGAAGTTCAAGCTGTAGGAAGCTTTGGACGGCTTTACTTAGGTGGACAAGAACAAGATATTCTTGCTGGTTCAGGGAAAGCGTTAACAGCGATTGAAAGTGTCGCTGGTCGAACAAATCCGCAGATAGGTGTCAGGCAATAATCATCCCGGACTAATTCGTAATTATATTCAATTACGAATTATAGTCATCTCCCTTTTTTAAACAGTAATAGAAGGAATTACAATGGCCAATCGAGAGCATCTGGCTTTACTAAGAGCGGGTGCAGTCACATGGATTGAGTGGAGAAAGAAAAATCCTCACATTGAACCAGACTTGAGTGCAGCAAATCTACAAAGCGTAAACCTCCAAGAGATAAACTTAAGCAGGGCAGATCTAGGTAATGCATCACTCATACTAGCCAACCTCACCGATGCGAACCTCAGTGGTGCTAACCTCTACAAAGCCAACCTCAGGGAAGCTAACTTGAGCGCGGCCAACTTCAGTATTGCTAACTTGAGTGGTGCTACACTGACACAAGCAAATCTGAGTCATGCCAATTTAATTGGATGTGATTTAAGTGAGGCAAATCTTAAAGACGCTGTGATTGCTGACGCTAACCTAATTGGGAGTGACTTAAGAGGCGCTAACTTGAGCTGTGCCGAACTGGGTGCGGCAAGACTTCATCGGACTAACCTTTGTTTTGCCAACCTGTTTGGGGCTAACTTAATTGCAGTCGATCTCAGCGAGGCAAATTTGTACGAAGCAGAAGCAATGGGAGCTTATTTTTATAAAGCTGATTTATCCAAGGCTAAGCTGCATAAGGCTCACCTCAGTGGCGCATTCTTATTAAGGGCAAATATGAATGAGGCTGACTTAAGTAAAGCTGACTTGAGATGGACTAACCTTAAAGGAGCAAACTTAGCAGGAGCTAACCTCTCTGGAGCAAATTTAGCAGGAGCAAACTTGGCGGGAGCTAACCTTGACGGTGCTAATCTTGAGGAAGCTCACAATCTTGACCGGAAATTTTGACACTCCTCACTGTCCGCCTCTAGAACGAATAATCTGCCCCGTCATCCACTGCCCTTGCGATGAGTCATGTGTTTGTGGAAGTGCGGTATCAAGACAGAGGTGTGCCCCAAAATTCATCCCATGTCTCACACGAACGGGAGCGTGGGATGAATTTTGGAAAGAGCTAGGTTCAACAGCTTGTTCCCTAAAAGCGCGATATCAATGTAACGCCACCGATCAGTAGAAGAGTACCGAGCCCACGCATCAAGTTGAATGGGTGCGGCTCAACGCGCAACAGCCCGAAGTGGTCAATAGCGATGGACATAATGAGCGCTGCGGTGACGTTGAGTGCGGTGTAAGTGCCCGCGCCAACCTGACTGACGAGCTTCAGTCCAGCATACACTGCCACTGCGCCAACTAACCCAGCTAAAGGTGCCCACCAAGGCATTTGCTGGATGTCTCGGAGTGATGGTAGCGGCTTCGGAACGACGGCAACGGCACAAACGAAAAAGGCGACGATGAGACTGAAGGAAACCAGTGAGGCGAGCCACGGGTTTTTCAACGAGCGATAAAGCTGTGCGTTCATGGCTGAGCCGCACGCTTGAAGCAGACCTCCGATGATGATGAACAGATAAATACCGATTTTCATATGGATGTGGTAGTAACACTATTGACTGCTACGAAGATAGCCGCGTTCTTGAGTAAATTTCTGTGGTTCAGTAAGTTCATTCACTTCTCCATCAAATTCACTTTCTTTATCTAGCTAGTGCAAAAATCATGCCAATCAGTATGGATAAGCATCAGTTAGCCAAAGGGAAATTGAGTTAGGTTGCTCTCCAAACCCCTCGATAGCGCTCTTCTTTAGGCTTTTGCGAATACTAGTACACGATGGCTAATAATCTTTCTGTTGCGTTCTCAGCCCTTTTTCGGTTCGTAAGTAATATCCAGCCGCTAAGACTCCTTGCAATTTGAGTGATTCAACGATTTCTTCTGCCTCAGTTTGCCTACTGTCCCAAACCATCATCTCATCGTATAGTCGATAATAAGTTGTAAAAACATTGACACCACATGAAGCAAGTGAACAAGCGATCGCCGAAATCTGATGGTAAAGCTATGATAACATTGATGTTATCATAAGTTGTAGAGTAAAGTGAGCAAGTGGACAGTTGAATTTTACCAATTTCCAAACGGGAATTCTCCGGTTTTGGATTGGTTCAACGAACAGGAGGCAAAAGTACAGGCGCTCGTTACCTCGGATCTTTGAACTTTTAGAAGAACAAGACACAGCTGTAGGAAAACCTTATGTTGCGTCACTTGAGGATAAGCTCTATGAAATCCGAGTAGAACAAGATACAAATATTTATCGCACGATCTACTTTGCTTATACTGGGAGGCGATTTATCCTACTTCATAGTTTTCAGAAGAAAACTCGGAAGACTCTAAAGAAAGAGCTTAATCTAGCTAAACAGCGAATGAAAGCGTTTTTATTAAATGAAAATTCATTTGAAGAATAGCAGAAACAGTCCTTTCACAAAGAAGGTAAGGCATCTAAGAAGGGTAAAAAACAATGACTTCTAACACAATTTCTTGGGACTCTATCCGTACTAAAATATTAGCAGACCCTGCCGTAAAAGCTGAGTATGATGCATTGGAACCTGAATTTAGCCTTGCACGACAAGTTATTGCCCTGAGAAGAGCTAGTGGTTTGAGCCAACGAGACTTTGCTGAAAGAATCGGTATTAAACAACCGCAGCTTGCTCGAATTGAATCTGGAAAACAGGTCCCTAAGCTTGAAACTCTAGCTAAACTTGCTGCTGGCAGTGGGTATATGGTTGAAATTCATTTTGTACCTATTAAAGACAATTCGATTCCTTTAATTGAACCCGTGCGAATTCCTGCTGAATTACTTGTTGAAACAGATAAGACTGATTTTAGTCCAATGCTAAAAAAGTGATGAACCTGGGCGATCGCCTAAACCAGCTTCTCAGTAAAATGACATCGGAGCGTGTTGGTCGTGGCTTTTACAAAGCCGCATCAAAAACCTGCTGTGCAGTGAGGTTAAGTTGAGGAAAGGTGGGGGATACGATTAAATTATTCCCCGTGAACTTGGTTACAAGGTACTCATCCCCCACAAGCTGGCATACCGAGAAAGTCGGCTGCTTGGGATCTCCAATGAATCTCTTACCACCATGAGCTGCATAGTCCACAATCCAAAATTCAGGGATACCCATTTCCTCATAATCAGCAAACTTCAGGTGATAGTCATCTCGCCAGTTAGTACTAACGACTTCCACCATTAATGGTACAGATGCTGGTTGAGTAACTGTTGACTGTTTTTGAAAAAAAGGTTCGTTGCCAAGATTGTTAAGATTTAACAATAATACATCGGGCAAGTAAGTGGATTTACTAGAAGGTGTTTTGACAAAAGAAGTCTTGGGGATGCGGTAAGGCAAACCTAAGCGGACATACTCTATCGTGATTTTCTCGGCTAAAAATCCAACTACTTTTTCATGGTCCCCGGTTGGCGCTTGTATCTCAATAATTATACTTCCCACGGGCACAGATTGCGCTTTTGAATCCTCGTAGGGGCGCAAGGCATTGCGCCCCTACAGGGATGCCGTTCATTTATGTGAACACTCAGTTTATAACCGTGTAAAGTATACTCCATTATGTAACTCGTACCGTACCCCGTCGTTGGGGTAGCACTCGATAAATTCTTCAAAAGTTACTAGTTTATGTATGGTTTGAGTCACAGGATTTTACCATAATGAGTGTAATCACCAATCCTTCTGACATAAGTCTTGCCATATGACGTAGACATGAAAAAACAATTTCAGTCGCTGTGGAAGTTAACAATGGCAAGTGCGGCAGAATTGGATTTAATTCCTCCAACTTCGTTATATCTAAACTTGGTTTGGTTATCTAATCTCTTCTATGCTTTCTCTGCCCCTCTTCGGTTCGTCAGAAATATCTATACTATATACAGTACTTATAACTCATGCGTGAAAAATCAGATCCCCGACTTCGCAGAAGTCGGGGATCTAAGACGTTCAAGGCAATCAAAAATTAACTATGGAAAAACAACCAATTCATGTTATAGGAGGTGGACTCGCAGGGACAGAAGCTGCGTGGCAGATAGCCTCTGCTGGAATACCAGTCATTCTGTACGAAATGCGCCCCAATCGCTACAGTGGTGCTCATCATACAGAACATTTTGCGGAATTGGTGTGTAGTAATTCCTTTGGGGCAATGGCAAGCGATCGCGCTACAGGTTTATTGCATGAAGAACTGCGCCAGCTTGGTTCGATTGTGATCTCGAAAGCTGATGAACACGCTGTGCCTGCAGGTGGAGCACTAGCAGTAGATAGAGGACAATTTAGTCAAGACTTGACAGAAACCCTGGCTCGCCATCCTCTGATAGAAATTCGGCGGGAAGAATTGCGTGCTATCCCTGAGGGTATTGTCGTTTTAGCAACTGGTCCCTTAACTAGTCCGGATCTAGCAGCAGACTTGCACCGCTTCACGGGGATGGAATACCTGAGCTTTTTTGATGCCGCCAGCCCGATTATTGTGGGAGAATCAATTAACCGAGACGTTGCTTTTCTTGCCTCTCGATATGACAAGGGTGAAGCTGCTTATCTCAACTGCCCGATGAATAAAGAGCAATACCTGCGGTTTCAGCAAGAACTTTGTGTTGCCGAACAGGTGGAACTGAAGGATTTTGAGCGGGAAAATGCGAAATTTTTTGAAGCCTGTCTGCCAATAGAAGAGTTAGCACGACGGGGAGAGGACACGATGCGTTATGGTCCCCTTAAGCCAGTAGGGTTATCAGATAGTCGTACTGGAGAGCGTTCTTACGCTGTCGTACAGTTGCGGCAGGAAGATAAAGCTGGTAAGCTTTGGAATATGGTAGGATTTCAAACTAATTTGCGTTGGGGTGAGCAAAAGCGAGTCTTCCAGATGATACCGAGTTTGGAAAAGGCTGAATTTATACGGTTGGGAGTGATGCACCGCAATACCTTTCTCAATGCTCCGCAACTCATGCAGTCCACTCTACAATTTAAGCAACGCCCGACGTTACTTAGTGCTGGGCAGTTGATTGGGACTGAAGGCTATACAGCAGCATCCGCAGGTGGTTGGCTGGCTGGAACGAATGCTTCCCGGCTTGCTTTGGGGAAACAAACCTTGACACTACCTACAACAACGATGATGGGGGCACTGTTTGAGTTTATTAGTTCAGCTTCTCCCAAGCATTTCCAGCCCATGCCACCTAATTTTGGGATTTTACCTGACTTAGGTGAGAAAATCAAGAGTAAACCGGAGCGTTACGGACGTTACCGCGATCGCTCTTTGGCTGATATTAAGACATTTGTGGCTGAGCTAAGCATTTAGCTGTTAGCCTAGCCGGGTATCAGCAGCCTTTTTTGTCACGCAAAGACGCGTAGTCAAAATAAGTGACGACTGCTGTGAGGAAGAGTGAATGTTTACATCATTTACTCTCAAGTGCTGAGTACTTAATTTATTTCTTCTTTTGATCTTGAATATTCTCCTCTCTAGATCTCGTCATTCCATGTACGCCTATTGCTGCAATGATGCCACCGACGCATCCCCAAGTGCCATTAGTCAATGTATTCATGCGATGAACTAAATTAAGATGATAGGCAAGATTCAACTGTCGATCATTATTACTTCTGCCCTCTCTAATCAGTCTTTCCACATATCTTTCAGATCTTCTTATCTCCTCATAATCATTATTGAACGAATAAATAGATGATGCTGCGATTAATAAGCCTGGAATAACCAAGGAAATCAAGAGAATTGCTTTGCCTGCGTTCATACGACCTCGTAAGGCAATATATCTAAGTTAATGCTGACATGACCAAAATTTTGTGTTAGTATCTGGCGAACAAATGGGAACAATACTCGTGATGTTTTAAGCGATCGCTTTGCTTAACCTAAGAACATGAGAGCATTTGTTTTAAACAAACAGAGAAAATTTTGGTGGTTATATCTTGTATTTTGTGGCATTGTGTGCCTAGTAGTACTCATTCCAGTATTGCTAGTGAATGCAGCACCAACAAACACATCTAGTTCCATCGACACCCTGCAAAAGCAGCAACAACAGATTAACCAACAACGAACAGGTGTGATTCAGGAACGCGATCGCCTATCCAATATGCAACAAGCAGCACAAGAACACCTGAAAGGCTTGCAGCAAAACCTCCAAACCACTAACACTCAAATTCAAGACAGCGAATTACGATTGCGATTGGCAAGCGAACGCCTTCATAAATTGCAAGTTGATTTAGCTGTAGCACAAAGTTCTAACGAGGCACATCAAGCAGCAACAATTGCCCGATTGCGCTATCTTCAGCGATCGCGCCAGAATCAAGGATGGGCAGTTTTGCTACAAAGTCAAAATCTCAGAGATTTTCAAGATCGGCGTCGTCAGTTGAAGTTAATTTGTAAGTCCGATCAGCAAGTACTGGCAAAACTAACCAAAGAGACTAACCAAATAAAACAGCAAAAAATAGCAGTTGAACAGCAAAAAAACGAAATAGATCTCATTCGTCAGCAACTGCTGGCACAAAAATCAGATTATCAAGCTCAAGCGCAGTTTCAAGATCAATTGATTGAGCGTTTGAATAGCGATCGCTCAGCTTTAGAAGCCGCTCAAGTGCAATTAGAAAAAGATTCGCAGGCAATAGGTGTTTTGATTCAGCAAAAAGTTGCTGAAGTTGCTCAAAACAATCAAACTACTGTTGTTCATGGAACTGGAGTATTAGCATATCCCAGCGATGCTCCCACCAGCAGTCCCTTTGGATGGCGGATGCACCCTATTCTCGGCTACCGACGCTTTCATGCTGGTTTGGACTTTGCCGCCAGCTATGGCAGTATAATTCGTGCCGCAGATTCTGGAACGGTGATTTATGCTGGATGGTACGGTGGTTATGGCAAAGCTGTGATTATCAACCATGGAAACAGCATTACCACACTTTACGGTCATACGAGTGAGTTGTATGTTTCTGAAGGACAAACCGTACAGAGAGGACAAGCGATCGCTGCTGTCGGTTCCACAGGTTTATCCACCGGTCCTCACCTCCACTTTGAAGTGCGTCTAGATGGAACACCAGTAGATCCAATGAATTATTTATAGTTAAGAATTGGACTTTGAACAAAAAAGATGTTTTTGACGGCACTGATAACTACCATCTGTAACGCTAAGTGGTCTGCCTAAGGTTGTCCAACTAAATTTCTTTCTAAATAAGTGATAACACGTAGGTGAACCTTTGGCCAGTTCCCCTCAGGGTCATCACCAGTTTTGGGTACCCAACCCTCTAATTC
>JAQYWP010000407.1 GCA_029379285.1 Rhizonema sp. PD38 | reverse complement strand
GACTTACTTACGTGCTTTATGATAAGTGCTATACCAGACAAGATCTAAAGTCTAAGATTCAATCTCAGCTAATTCCATCCAGCGTTCAGTTGCCGTATCAATTCCTTGCTTGAGTGATTCTACTTGTTCATAAAGTTTTTGGACTTGAGAGTAATTGCCTGGTGCGACATTAGATAGTGCTTTCTCTGTTTCTGCTTTCTGTGTTTCGAGTTGAGCTATTTTACCTTCTAGCTGTTCAAATTCACGCTTTTCCCAATTTGAAAGTCCACGCCGCTTTTTGTTTTGCGTCTCTTTGGGTGAAGACTGAGTTTTTTCCGCCTCTACATTTTTCGCTTTATCTTTACTGCTAGCAGTTTGTTGCTGCTTTTCTTCTTCTGCTTTTTTGTAGTCTAGATAAACTGAATAATTACCGGGATATTGACGAATATAACCATCTTCAAAGGCAAAGATTGTATCTACAGTGCGATCAAGAAAGTAGCGATCATGAGAAACAACAATAACACAAGCTGAAAAATCTTCTAAATAGTCTTCTAGCACAGCCAGTGTTTGCACATCCAAATCGTTCGTAGGTTCGTCTAATATTAACACATTTGGCGCACCCATCAAAACCCGCAATAAAAATAACCGCCGTTTTTCACCACCGGAAAGTTTGTTAATTGGCGCATATTGTTGGTTAGGTGGAAACAAAAATCGCTCTAACATTTGAGAAGCAGTAATTTTAGTTCCGTCAGCTATAGTGACAAATTCTCCTTCTTCTTTAATATAGTCAATGACGCGCTGGTTATCGTTTCCTGCTGTGAGTAATTCCTCTGAATGCTGGTCAAAATAACCAAAATGAACGGTCGTCCCAATTTCCACACTACCAGAATCTGGTTGAATGCGGCCTGTAATCATATCCATTAACGTAGATTTACCCGCACCATTACTACCGATGATGCCAATACGATCTTCCGGACTGAACTCATAGGTAAAATTCTTAATTAAGGTGCGTTCGTTGTAAGATTTGAATATGTTCTCAAGTTCAATAACTTTTTTGCCAATGCGACGACTGACTGTGGCAATATCAACTTTACCGTGAGCTTGTTTAAACTCAGTTTGCTGCATGTCTCTGATACGATCAATTCTCGCTTTTTGTTTCGTACTACGAGCTTTTGGGCCTCGTTTTAGCCATTCTAATTCGCGCCGCAATACACCTTGATGTTTGCGCTGACTACTCACTGCAGATTCTTCAGCTAACGCTTTCTTTTCCAAATAATATGAATAGTTCCCTGCGTAGCTATAAATATCTCCTCTGTCAATTTCTACAATGCGATTGGTAACGCGATCTAAAAAGTAGCGATCGTGAGTTATCAATAAGAGTGCACCGCGATAACGATTTAAATAACTTTGTAACCACTCAACAGAAAGTGCATCGAGATGGTTTGTTGGTTCATCCATCAGCAATAAATCTGGTTCTGATAGCAAAGCTGTAGCTAAAGCAATACGCTTGCGATAACCGCCAGATAAAGTAGCGATCGCTGCATTAAAGTCAGTAATTCCTAACTTCGTCAGCATAATTTTGGCGTTATTTTCTAAATCCCAAGCACCAGTGACTTCCATCCGCTGCATAACGGTAGAAAGCTGCCCCATCAACTGCTTATCTTCTGGTGTATGAGCTAATTTAGCCGAAAGTTCCTCATACTCACGCACTAAGGACATTTGTTCCTCACTATCAGCGAAAATTTGCTCTAAAATTGTCCGATTTTCATCTAAATCTGGTTGTTGGGGTAAGTAGATAACTTTAGAGCCGGAGGTTGTCAACATTTGACCCCCATCTATTGGTTCTAATCCAGCAATCATTTTTAATAGTGTTGACTTGCCAGAGCCATTAGTCCCAATTAAGCCTACTTTATCAGTAGCATCTAAGCTAAAGCTAGCATCTTTGAGAATTTCTTTGATGCCAAAATCTTTTTTGACTGATTGTAATGTAATTAGACTCATCGAGTTTAGTTAGTTGTTATTTGTTAATTGTTGGTTGTTGGTAGGGGCGGGTTTAATTATCTCATTCTTCGTGTGGAAACGAAAAATATTGTGAAACCCGCCCGGACAGTTTTATGTTGTTTTCATAACCATTAATTACTAACCTCTTAAACAAATAAATCCAACGGTAAATGCCCACACAATTCGTTAATGCCTTCTTTAGAGTAAGACTGACAAGATACGAGTACACCGCGATGATGTCCTGAATATGAATCGAGATAACACAAGCCATTCTTCCCGTTCAACTTAATATAAACTGGTCCTTCAATAACGGGTAAATTGTTCGGTGGTTCGTATCCTAGAGCCAGAGAATAAGTTTTCATGGCGAGCATTCCTTCCTGTGCTGTATCAGCGCAAATGCCCAATATTTGATAATCGGAAAGGCTGGCAACAAAAAGTAAAGCCTCACGAATTATACTCTTTTCTGATTGCTTAATTGCTGGCGCAATGTCTACGCAGTTAAATTTATTCAGAATTTTTTTAGCTTCTTGGATAGTGATATTCTTACTTGACATAAATAAATTTCTTAACTATTTTTATTACAATATGAATTCTGGTTATACCTGTTCTTTGATTGTAGAAGTTGATAGATACATGAATCTTGCTTACATAGAGTGAAGTTTTTCTACCAATCTACTTATTCCTAAATGTTTTTTGTATGAGTAGGGCATTTGCCCTACTAGAATTTTAGGAATCAGATTTATTCTGCACGTTGCCTAGGTTAAACAGGAATGGTACACTGCTGTTAGACTCTCCCATGACCAACACTTTTGGCATTTGAGCGCCGCCACTCTTCCAAGCTTCAATTGCTTCTTTTTGTAGAACCATTTGTCCTCCTTGGGCTTTCAAAGTCTCAGCCAAAAGTCTTTGAGCTTCTGCTTTACCCTTAGCGCGATTGACATCTGCTTGCGCTTCTTGTTCAGCTTCCTGCGCTACATAGACGGCTCTTTGCGCTCGCTGTTCCGCGATTTGTTTCTCCTCAACCGCTCTTGCAAATTCAGGAGAAAAAGTTAAGTCAATCACACTAGTATCTAAAACTATTATCCCATATTTATCTAAACGTTGACCTAATGCTATGTCAAAGTCCTCTTTCAATTCACTTCTCTTGGTAATTGCTTCCTCAACTGTTCTTTTAGCTGCTGCGATTTTAAAGGATTCCTGCGTCTGCGGTGCAATAATTTTAGCGACGATATTTTCTAACGTCCCTTGTTTCCTTCTTAC
Source organism: Rhizonema sp. PD38 (assembly GCA_029379285.1). Taxonomy (GTDB): domain Bacteria; phylum Cyanobacteriota; class Cyanobacteriia; order Cyanobacteriales; family Nostocaceae; genus Rhizonema. The sequence continues at coordinate 4,204 of JAQYWP010000407.1, read as the reverse complement.
CTGAACAACCTGTACGGGATCGAGACGAAAGTTAATAGCAAATCTTGCAGTTAATGTTTGCAAATCCTTTGTTGAACTCTCCGCTGGCACTTCAAATTTTTGCACTGTCAAATCGTACACATCTATAACTGAAATAAAGGGCGCTCTCAGATGAATACCCTCTGTTAAAGCACCATCCCTAGCTTTACCCAAGATGCTAATTACACCAGCTTGTCCTGGATTAATAATGAAAAAGGAATTGAGGCTTAGTAGAACAGCGATCGCTACAATAGCTCCCGCTACTATCCCTTGCCAACTTCCTAATTGCTGATTTTTCAACTCATCATCTCCTTTTTTATATTTGCTAACTCTTGCTTTATGGTGATACGTTACTCTCGGTACTCATGGTAGTATCAGTCTCCCACAACTGCAAACGACCGTGGTTAAAGCATCTGCATCTCATAGATCATCAAGAAGGCAATCGCGTTCAGTCCATCCCCTCAAGCGCCTGCTTGACTATGGATATCAGTATCGTAATCAAATTTGGCAGGCAACTGCTTGTTCGATCGCCAATAAAATTTTTGACTTGGCACCACCCCTGTTGATTGGCATCGCTGTTGATGTGGTGGTAAAACAGCACGATTCTATCATTGCTCAGTGGGGAGTTAAAGATGTCTTTCAGCAGTTTTTGATTCTCTCGTTCCTGACTGTCGTTATCTGGATACTAGAATCTGTGTTTGAGTATGCCTTCGCCCGACTTTGGCGTAATTTAGGGCAGAATATTCAACACGACTTGCGTCTAGATGCTTACAAACATCTCCAAGAGTTGGAACTAGAATATTTTGAAGAACGCAGCACAGGCGGTTTGATGTCGATTCTAAGTGACGACATCAATCAACTGGAACGCTTTCTAGATGGGGGAGCAAACGACATTCTACAAGTTTTGACAACAGTTGTCATTATTGGTGGTGTTTTCTTTATTTTGGCTCCTAGTGTGGCATGGATGGCAATGTTACCGATCCCATTCATTCTTTGGGCTTCGTTTGCATATCAGGATAAGCTGGCACCTCGCTACGCTGATGTGCGAGAAAAGGTAGGATTGCTCAACTCGCGCTTGGCAAATAATTTGGGTGGTATTACGACGATCAAAAGTTTCACATCTGAAGATTATGAAGCCTCACGTCTAGCAGAAGAAAGTGAAGCGTATCGTCGGAGTAATGCCAAAGCTATTAAACTTTCAGCCGCATTCGTTCCCTTAATTCGGATGTTGATTTTGGTAGGATTTACAGCATTGCTGTTATATGGTGGAATGGCAGCAGTGAATCACACAATGTCTGTCGGCACATACAGCGTGTTGGTGTTTTTAATCCAGCGATTACTTTGGCCTTTAACTAGATTAGGTGACACTTTTGACCAATATCAACGGGCAATGGCTTCTACTAATCGAGTCCTGAATTTGCTGGATACGCCGATCGCAATTCATACAGGAGATCGTCCTTTACCAATTGAGACAGTACGCGGCGAAGTCGATTTCAAAAATGTGACTTTCGCTTATAAAGATAGACACCCAGTCACGAAAAATCTCTCTTTGCATATTCCTGCCGGGAAAACAATTGCCATTGTCGGTGCTACTGGTTCGGGAAAAAGCACTTTAGTTAAGCTTTTACTGCGCTTGTACGAAGTGCAATCGGGAACGATTACCGTAGATGGCATTGATATCCAAAACTTACAACTCAGAGACTTGCGTCAGTGTATTGGCTTAGTAAGTCAGGATGTATTTTTATTTCATGGTACTGTCGCAGAAAATATTGCCTACGGCAAATTGGACGCCTCAGATCAAGAAATCATCAAGGCAGCTAAAATTGCTGAGGCACACGATTTTATCATGCGATTGCCCCAAAAGTACGAAACTATTGTCGGCGAAAGGGGACAAAAGTTATCAGGCGGACAACGACAGCGAATTGCGATCGCCCGTGCTGTCTTGAAAAACCCACCAATTTTGATTTTAGATGAAGCCACATCAGCAGTGGACAATGAGACAGAGGCAGCAATTCAGCTATCCCTGGAACGGATTACTGTCAATAGAACAACCGTGGCGATCGCCCACCGTCTTTCCACCATCCGCAATGCTGACTGTATTTATGTCATGGAATATGGAAAATTGGTAGAGTCAGGAACTCATGAAGAATTGCTCGCAAAAAATGGAATTTATGCAAGTCTCTGGCGTGTGCAATCAGGTTTAAGGTAAATAAAAGCCAGTCTCCCATCTTTTTTTCAATAGGTAATACCAGTTTGGAATCAAGCTCCTTACTAGACTGGCTTCCCTTGGAAATAATACCATCTAAGACAATTTGGTATAAGGCATATCGCGATGCTCTTGTGTTGAGTTTATTTTGCAACTATGAGCTAGCTCATAGAAGTTGTAGATAGCAGGTGTCGAGTAAAGGTAGTTCAAAGTTACGAGGGTAGCGGTATTATGTTTACAAAAGTTTCAGACAACCGCATCTCAAGTAAAAACTCTTATTCTCACTACCTCTATAGGAAAACTATGAAAACACTACTAAAAACATCTACGTTACTCCTTGCGCTGACAACCTGTATTTCAGCTACTTTTTCCTTAAAAGCCTCTGCTGATTCTACTGCTGACTTAATCCTTAGTCTAAAATGCCAAGGCGGTTACAATATCAATGTTTGGAAAAAGCATTCTTCCGGAGAACTTCTCTACCGCTCTACAGGTTCCCACGGTAATTTGAGTTTAGGCAAAGGAACGAGCAAAGCGACAGAAGGAGTTCGAGTCTATAAGTTTCGGAATAGCAATTATGAATATTGGGTGTGGGATGGCACCCTCGATAGTCAGCAGTCTGGAACTTTAGAGGTGTATAAAAACAACAATATCCAATTGCAGAAAGCTTGTACAAAAATTTGATGGTTGAGTCATTTTGACGCTTCCCAGTTCCTTTAGGCAAAAGAATTGTGTCAGAGGTTCAGCTAGAGTTTTCACACAAACGGCACGACAGAAGACTCAATCCCAAACAAGAGCCGCTCGCACTTTAAGAGCACTCAAGTTGAACGCAAATTAAAACGTATCTTATATTTCTCATGACTGCATTATGGTGATGAGTTTCAAGAATAAAAGAGAGTATTTATGCTGAATAGCCATCCTAGATTCTCTACGCAAGACCAGAATTTAGCGTTGCAATATGAAGCATTGCAAAAAGCAGGGTGTGAAAAGATCTGGGAGGATAAGGCAAGCAGCAGCCGTGCTGAACGTCTTGGATTGCAAAAGGCAATGGAGATGCTACGGGCTTGGGATATGCTCGTAGCGTGGAAACTGGACAGGTTTAATGCCCCTGCCCTAGCTTATGTTGTTCAACGTACTCATCGACTAAAGAACGCAGCATAATTTCATAAGGCACATTTGCTCTTTGAGCTTCCTGTTTCAGGAATTCTATACTGCTACGGGTAAATTCCGAAGTCACCCTGACGGTTTCCTGCTTACGTACCAACTGCGAAGGAGGCGGCAGAAAGTCCTCAATAATCGTTACTTTGCCTTTGGGGGCATCCTCAAATCTGGCGAATTTTTTCATAATACTTTCTCCATTTTCTCCAGTTGCCTGCGCCAATGATACGGATGCTTTGCTCCCGTACCGTAAAGCGCACGGTCAGGATGCCTTGAGGGGTCTTACCTATACAAAAAAACCGCTCTTCATCTTTTGAGTGTCACTCGTCATGGATAATGATACGGTTTGTATCATAAAATGCTTCCTGAGCGTCTACAAAAGCAACCCCATGCTGCTCCAGGTTTTTCGCATCCTTTTCATCGTCCCACTCAAACCTATATAATATCATATTTTTATTATGAATATAAATATATTTGATTCTGTAGTACAAATTTTATGATTTATTTTATGTTTCGCAATACAATTCATGCCGTAGTGTATTCAATCACAAGTTACCACTAAGCACAAAGCCACTTTCTCATAACAAATTATGAGAACGAACAATAATAAACGTTTCTATCTCTTTAAAATGCTTAAACTGTAAGATAACGGGCAATTTACGCTCACCCGTTATCTGTTCTAATCCAGTCAAGGCAAAGTGCCTTCAGCGCGTAGCTAAAACTTGGTTAGAAAAACTACAACAGAAAGAACTGTCTCCATATATAAATGGCGGCAACTTGGGTCAATCACGGCAAAGCAGTATTCACTCAGGAGTAAAATAGCTA